>NZ_JBYRFX010001047.1:0-1938 GCF_057815775.1 Inquilinus sp. | reverse complement strand
ACCCTGGTGGCGGGCGATTTCGTGCTGTAGCTGCCGATCGGGGTCGAACGGGCGTTCAGCAGCCGCTCAGCTGCGGCGTCCGTTCGACCTCGAGCGCAAAGGCCGGCCGCAGATACGTGCCGGCGACATTGCCGAAGAAGGCAGCGACCAACCACAGCCAGCCATGCAGGCTGCCCGAGGCGATGCCGGAGAAATAGGCGCCGATGTTGCAGCCATAGGCCAGCCGGGCGCCGTAGCCGAGCAGCAGCCCGCCGACCACGGCGGCGGCGACCTGCCGGCCCGGGATGCGCCAGACCGGGGCGAACCGCCCGGCCAGGGCCGCGGCTAGCAGGGCGCCGAAGACGATGCCGATATCCATCACCGAGGTGACGTCGGCCAGGATGCTGCCGTTCAGCGCCGCCGCCTGCGCCGGCTTGGACCAGTAGGGCCAACTGGCCGGATCGAAGCCGACCAGCGATGCGGCCTTGGAGCCCCACAGCGCGAAGGCGGAGGTGATGCCCCAGGGCCGGCCGGCCAGGGCCAGGGTGGCGAAGTTCAGCAGCGCCAGGGCCACGCCGCCCCAGACCAGCGGCCACGGGCCGCGCAGCACCCGCTGCAACCCGCGCGTCGCCACCGGCTCCGGCGACACCAGGCCGCCATGCCGGCGCCGTTCACGCAGCACGGTCAGCCCGGCGATCGCGGCGAAGACGGCAAGGCTGAGTCCCAGCGCCGGCCACAACCCCAGGCTGTCCACCAGCGACACCGCCGGCAGCGAGGGCTGCGCCACCCACCAGTGCAGATGCGCGGCACCGACCGCCGAGCCGACGATGAAGAAGGCCAGGGTCAGCAGCATGCGGGTCGAGCCGCCGCCGACGGTGTAGAGCGTGCCGGAGGCGCAGCCGCCGCCGAGCTGCATGCCGATGCCGAAGATGAAGGCGCCGACCACGACCGAGACGCCGAGCGGCGAGACATTACCGGCGACCGGCTGGCCGAACAGCGTGCCGGCCGACAGCGCCGGGAAGAACAGCACGACCGCGACGGCCAGCATCACCATCTGTGCCCGCAACCCGGCGCCGCGGCCATCGGCGATGAAGACGCGCCAGGCCGAGGTGAAGCCGAACGCGGCGTGATAGAGCACGAGGCCGAGGGCGGCGCCCAAGGCATAGAGCGCGGCCTGCCGGCCACTGATCTCGGCGGACAGCAGCAGCGCCCCGCCGAGGATGGCCAGCACCGCCAAGCCGGCAACGCGGGCGTTCACGGGCGGCGAAAGGCGCAGGCTCGCATGAGCAGCCCCGCCGGGAAGTGTCACGGTCGACATCAGATCCGGTCCGGAATTCGGCCGCACAGAGAGGCGACCCGATCGTCCATCACATAGTGAATTGGTAAAAAATGTCAAACCCGCGATTTGTACGGATAATTATTGAACAATCAGAACACGGCGACTCCGTACCGGGCGGAATACCAGGCGATCTTGGCGTATTCCTTCACGATGGCCGACCCGTCCTGGCCCTCCAGCATCTCCCAGATCGACCCCACGGGCTCAACCGGCATCGACATCCACTCCGTCTGCGGCATCACCCGGGCGAAGGTGGCGAGCGCCCGGCGGGTGTGGAACCAACTGGTGACGATGATGGCGCGCCGGGCGCCCATCGCCGCCAGAAGCGGGGCGGAGAAGACCGCGTTCTCCCAGGTGCTGTGCGAAGCGCATTCGAGCCGGATGGCGTCTGCGGCCACGCCGGCCTGCACCATGAGATCGCGAATGCCGGTGCAATCGCCGGCGCCGGTGACCAGGACCTGGGGCGCGGCGCCGGTGCGATAGATCTCGGCCGCCCGCCAAGCCCGGCGGGGGCCGTCCCCGCCCAGCACCACGATGACATCCGCCATCGCGTCCGGCGTGCGCACCAGCAGAATCGGCTCAGCCGCCGCCAGGGCAGTCACGACGAGGCCGGCACACGCCAG
>NZ_JBYRFX010001046.1:0-6071 GCF_057815775.1 Inquilinus sp. | reverse complement strand
GGAAGAAGACGGCCTCGGCTCGGCCAGCGGCATACTCCTGAAGCTGGCATCCGGCCGCGTCGTCCTGTTCGAGGAACTGGCACATCAGATCGAGCACTATGGCTATCGCGGCCCGGGAATCCGTGTCGACGCCTTTGATCTGGTCACTATGGGCGCCGACACGATCATCGACGAGGTTCTGGCGGCGCTCGGGCTGGACCGCAGCAATCTGGTGTGGATCGCCGGCGAGGAGGCCCGCCAGGCCATGGCCGAGCTTCTGGCAAGGCGGCGATCATTGAGTCATTGAGGCGCGCGGCCCCGCTTCACCCCACATGACCCCGATGTCATGAAACGGATCGGCCGGCGCTTGCGAATAAGGGAATGGCCGCGCATCTCTGTCCGCGTGGCCGTGACCCGACCGAGCCCACCGAGGACCCGATGCGTTGGCCTTTCAACGACCGTGGCGGCCGCTTTTCCTGGCTGAAGACCGTGGTCTTCGCCCTGCTGTTCCTGCCCGGCCTGTGGTATGGCGGGCGGCTGCTGGCGGGAGATCTCGGCGCCGATCCGGTGCAGACCTTCCTGCGCGCCATCGGGCTGTGGACGCTGTACCTGCTGGTCATCGGCCTGGCGATCACGCCGCTGAAGCGGGTGCTGCGCTGGCCGCAGCTGATCCAGGTGCGGCGCATGGTCGGCGTCGCCGCCGCGACCTATGTGCTGATCCACCTGACCGGCTACATCGTCACCCAGCATTTCGACCTGGGCTTCGTGGCGTCGGAGATCGCGCTGCGCCTGTACCTGACCATCGGCTTCGTCGCCCTGCTGGGGCTGATGGCGCTGCTGGCCACCTCGACCGACGGCATGATCAAGCGGCTGGGCGGCCGGCGGTGGCAGCGGCTGCACCGGCTGGTCTACCCGATTGTGGTGCTGGGCGTGGTGCACGGCGTGATGCAGTCCAAGCTCGACGTCGCCATCCCGACCATGCTGGCCGGCTTCACCCTGTGGCTGCTGGCCTGGCGCGTGCTGGACGCCCGCTTCGGCCGCGGCGACGCGCTGCCGCTGTGGTCGCTGGCGCTGCTGTCGGTGGTCATCGCCCTGGTCACCGCCGGCGGCGAGGCCGCGCTGTACGGGCTGTTCACCGGCGTCGATCCGGAGCGGGTGCTGCGCGCGAACCTGATGTTCGCCTTCGGCCCGCGCCCCGCCTGGATCGTGCTGGGCGCCGGGCTGGCGGTCACGCTGCTGGGCGGGCTGCGCCGGCTGATGAAGAGCCCGACGCGCCGCCGTGCGATGGCGTAGCGACCGCCGGTCGCTATCCCCGGGTGCGGCTCCGCCGCTACCCAGGCCGCCGCAGGATCACGTTCCGCCGGGTCCGCTGCGCCAGGTGATAGCCATGCGCCAGGCACATCCTGATGCAGGCCTTGTTGTGGTGCGTCTCGATCAGGATCATCCGGGGCCAGCGGTCTTCGGCCACGGCCCCGAAGAACTGGGTCAGAACGCGGTGTTCGGCGCCTTCGATGTCCAGCTTGATGGCGTCCGGCCGGTGGATCCCCGCATCGTCCAGCAACGAGTCCAGCGTCCGGCACGGCACCACCACCGTCGAGCCCTGATCGGTTCCGGATCCGACGATGCTGCTGGCGCCCTTGTTGCCCCGGTCCACGAACATCGTGGTGTCGTCGCCGTGATCGGAGACGGCGCAGCGCACCGCCCGGACCCCGGTCAGCCCGTTGGCGTGGAGATTGAACGACAGCCTGCGATAGATGTCCGGCTGCGGTTCGACCGCCAGGATGCGGGCCGACGGCCCCACCGCCCGGGCGACGGCCAGGGAATAGAGGCCGACATTCGCGCCGAGATCGACGAAGGCGAAATCCTGGGTCGCAGCCTCCGCCAGAGCCCGCAATTCGGCCGGGTCGAAGAATTGCGGCGTGAACAGCGCGCGCTTCTCGCAGACATTGTCCGACAGGTCGATCCGCATGCGGGAGCCGAGGATGTCGGCATCGACGATGCCCCTGCCGCCGAGCATGCCGAGCGGCCGGATCGTCACCGCGACCCGGCGACAGAATTCGACATCCGGCAGCGCACGGGTCATGGCGCCGACCAGGCGAAGCGGGAGCGATGGGGCGAAGGCGCCGAACGGCGGATCGCCCGGAACGGACTCGATTTCCAGGGACATGGGGCCTCAAGGACCCGCCACGACAATCGTTCCTATCAAATGACACGAAATCGGGCCGGGGCGATTTCGCCGCAGCCGGCTAGGTCCGTGCCGACCGAAGGTTGGTCACGTCCGTGCCGACCGGATCCACACGATTGCGGCGACCAAACCGAGCGCCAGGGCCGCGGCGCTGAGCTCCATCGCCACGCGCACGCCGTCGATCGAGGCACCGCCGCCGCCGATGGCTCCCAGCACGGCAACGCCGATGGCCCCGCCGGTCTGGCGCAGCGCGTTGAGCACGCCCGAGGCGATTCCGGCCCGGGCGCGGTCGACCGTCGCCAGCAGCGCCGCGGTCATCGGCGGCACGGTCAGCGCCGTGCCGCAGCCGATCATCAGCAGCGTCCACCAGATCGCGCCGTAATCCGTCGCCGGCGACAGCCGCAACGCCAGCACGGCGAAGCCCGCCACGGTGAGGCACA
Source organism: Inquilinus sp. (assembly GCF_057815775.1). Classification (NCBI taxonomy): domain Bacteria; kingdom Pseudomonadati; phylum Pseudomonadota; class Alphaproteobacteria; order Rhodospirillales; family Rhodospirillaceae; genus Inquilinus; species Inquilinus sp. The sequence continues at coordinate 3,467 of NZ_JBYRFX010001046.1, read as the reverse complement.
GCCCCGCGATCATCGGCAGCCTTGCGCCGCGATGCGCCGCCACCCGGCCGGCGAAGACGTTGATCAGCGCGATCAGCCCGGTCATCGGCACGAAGGCCAGGCCGGTCATCAGCGGCGACAGGCCGAGCGGCCCCTGGAAATACAGGCTGAGCAGGAAGGTCGAGCCGTAGAAGCCGGCATTCATCATGAAGCCGATGAAGGAGACGGCGGAGAAGGTCGGGTGGCGGAACAGGCCGAGCGGCATCATCGGCGCCGCGCTGCGCGCCTCGACCGCCAGGAAGCCGGCGCCGGCGGCCAGGAACAGGGCGATGCCGCCCAGCACCCAGGGGCTGGTCCAGCCCAGCGGCGCGCCTTCGATGATCGCGCCGGTCAGCGCCACCAAAGCCAGGATGGCCAGCACCTGGCCCGGCCCGTCCAAAGCGCGGCGATGCCGGCCTTCGGTCTCGACGGTGAAGCGCCAGGTCAGCCACAGCCCGATCACGCCGACCGGCAAATTGACCAGGAAGATGCTGCGCCAGCCGAACAGCGAGATCAGCACGCCACCGACCACCGGCCCGGCCACCATGGCCATGCCGCCGGCACCGGCCCAGATGCCGATCGCCCGCGCCCGTTCCTTGGGGTCGTGATAGGCATGCGCCAGCAGCGCCAGCGAACAGGGCATCAGCAGCGCCGCCCCCAGCCCCTGCGCCACCCGCGCCGCGATCAGCACGGTGCCGGACGGCGCCAGGCCGCAGGCCGCCGAGGCCAGGGTGAACAGGGCGAAGCCGGCGAGGTACAGCCGCCGCGCGCCGAACCGGTCACCCAGCGCGCCGCCGGTCAGCAGCAGGCTGGCGAAGGCCAGGGTGTAGCCATTGACAACCCATTGCAGCCCGGCGACGCCGCCCTGCATCAGCCCCTGGATCTGGTCGAGCGCGACATTGACGATGGTGACGTCGAGCTGGACCACGACGACACCGAGGCTGAGCGCGGCCAGGCGCGCGGCGCGCCGGGCCGGGGAGGCACGATCGGGACATGCGTCGGAGGGCATGCGGCACACCGGTGTTCGGGCTTTGTTCGGACTACGATCACGATCCATACCACGCCGCTGCCCCGCCCGGCCGCCCCAGGCATGCATGCCAGCGTTGAGCGGCCGGTCAGTGCAGCGCGTCAGGTCCGCTCACGGGCAGCGGCCCGCCGCCCGTCGGCGTGCGGATGCACAGCAGCCCGGCCAGCAGCCCGGTGGCCAGCAGGCCGGCACACAGCAGCATGGCGGTGCGCATGCCGGCGCTGGAATCGCCGCCGCCGCTGATCGCCCCCAGCATGGCGACGCCGACGGCACCACCGGTCTGGCGCACTGCGTTCAGCACGCCGGACGCGATGCCGGCCCGGCTGCGCTCCACCGTCGCCAGCAGCGCCGCGATCAGCGGCGGGATCACCATCGCCATGCCGAAGCCGATCAGCAGCAGCGGCCACCAGATGCCGGCATAGGTCGAGGCCGGGGTCAGCACCACGGCCAGGGCGGTGAAGCCGACCACGCCGATGGCCAGGCCGGTCACGATCGGCAGCCGGGCACCCCAGCGCCCCGCCACCCGCCCGGCGACGACGTTGATCAGCCCGGTCAGCCCGGTCATCGGCACGAAGGCCAGGCCGGTCACCAGCGGCGACATGCCGAGCGGCCCCTGGAAGTACAGGCTGAGCAGGAACAGCGACCCGTAGAAGGCGATGTTGACCTGGAAGCCGATATAGGACGCGGCCGAGAAGGTCGGATTGCGGAACAGGCCGAGCGGCAGCATCGGCGCCGGGCTGCGCGTCTCGACCAGCAGGAAGGCGGCGGCGGCAACCACGAACAGGGCGAAGCCGCCCAGCACGATCGGGCTGCCCCAGCCGAGCGGTTCGCCCTCGACGATCGCGCCGGTCAGCGCCACCAGCCCGACGATGGCCAGGACCTGGCCCGGAATGTCCAAGGGGCGGCTGTGCCGGCCCTCGGTCTCGGTGGTGAAGCGCTGGGTCAGCCACAGCCCGACCAGGCCGATCGGCAGGTTGACCAGGAAGATGCTGCGCCAGCCGAACAGCGCGATCAGCAGGCCGCCGACCACCGGGCCCGCCACCATCGCCATGCTGCCGACGGCACCCCAGATGCCGATCGCCCGCGCGCGCTCCTTCGGATCGTGGTAGGCATGGGTCAGCAGGGTCAGCGAACACGGCACCAGCAGCGCCGCCCCCAGCCCCTGCGCCACCCGCGCCGCGATCAGCACCGGGCCGGACGGGGCCAGGCCGCAGCCCAGCGACGCCAGGGTGAACAGGGCGAAGCCGACCAGGTACAGCCGCTTGGCGCCGAAGCGGTCACCCAGCGCGCCACCGCTCAGCAGCAGGCCGGCGAAGGCCAGGGTGTAGCCGTTCACCACCCATTGCAGCCCGGCCACGCCGTCATTCATCAGGCCACGGATCTGGTCGAGCGCGACATTGACGATGCTGACATCGAGCAGCACCACCACCAGCCCGAGGCTGAGCGCAGTGAGAAGGGCGCCGCGCCGGACCGGCACGACGGATTCCAGGGAAGCATCGAAGGGCATCTGCCACCTTCGGCTACGGGAACGTCGGGGAGTTTGTGTTTCATCGGACATAGCACGGCGCCGCGGGCACCGGATCGCCCGGCCCTGCATGACTGCGTTGACCAAGCCGCCGAGGCCGCTTGCCATCACCACCAAGGAGAGCCGAGATGCCGCCATCGATCGCCCGGGAATCCCCCGACCAGGTCGAGATCCGTGACCTGCTGGCGCAGGCCGACCAGCGCTCCGCCGGCCTGTATCCGGAGGACAGCCGGCCGGGGCCGGATGTGGCGGCGCTGCTCGCCCGCGATGTCCGCTTTTTCGCCGCCCGCCTGGACGGGCACGCGATCGGCTGCGGCGGCTATGCCCCGGACGGGGACGGCGCGGCCGAGCTGAAACGGATCTTCGTCACCGCCGCGGCACGCGGCACCGGCATCGGCCGCCTGTTGCTGCAGGCGATCGAGGCGGATGCGATCCGGGAGGGCATCCGCCTGATGCGGCTGGAGACCGGGATCAGATCGGTCGAAGCGATCGGCCTGTATCGCCGCTTCGGCTACCACGAAACCGGCCCCTTCGGCGCCTATGGCCCCGACCCGCTGAGCGTGTTCATGGCCAAGGCGCTGGCGCCGGAGGGGTGAGCGGCCTCGCCCAACCCACACCGTCATCGCGAGCCCGCAGGGCGTGGCGATCCAGGATTGCCGCCGACTGCGTGGTTGGCGCCGGCGGGACTGGATCGCGTCGCTGCGCTCGCGATGACAATGTGGGGTGGTGAGGCAGTGTGAATTTGACTCTTCGTTCCCTTTATGTTCTCATCAAGAGATGACACACACAGCGCCCACGCCCCAGACACCCACCGCCGGATCCCCGTCGGCGGAGGTGTTTGCGCAGGAGTGGACGCTGCTGTCCGAGATGGAAACGCTCAGCGGCGAGTTGGCCCGG
>NZ_JBYRFX010001045.1:0-3649 GCF_057815775.1 Inquilinus sp. | reverse complement strand
GGCTGTACTGGCAGATGGGCGGCCTCGGGCCGATGGCCGGGCAGAACCACCACTTCTCGGTCTATGCGCCGGAGCGCATCCCCTATGCCACCGAGCGCTATGTCAAGGAGACCGGGCGGCTGTACGGCGTGCTCGACCGCCAGCTCGCCGGCCGTGATTTCGTCGCCGGCGGAGCGTTCTCGATCGCCGACATCGCCATCTACCCGTGGATCGTGCCCTATCAGCGGCAGCAGCAGCGGCTCGAGGATTTCCCGAACGTCGCCCGCTGGTTTGCCGCTATTGCGACCCGGCCCTCGGTGGTCCGTGCCTATGAGATCGCGGCAGAGGTCAACACGGTGCCGACGGTGACGGAGGAGTCGAAGCGCCATCTCTTCGGCCAGTCGGCTGTCACCGTGCAAGGGCGGGCCTGACCATGGCGACGGCCGCGCTGACCCTCTACGAACTGGCCGGGGCCGATGCCGCGCTGCGCTTCAGCCCGCATTGCTGGAAGGTCCGGATGGCCCTGGCCCATAAGGGGCTGGAGGTGGACCGAGTGCCCTGGCGCTTCACCGAGAAGGACAGGATTGCCTTCTCCGGCCAGGGCATGGTGCCGGTGCTGGTGCATGACGGCGAGACCGTCTGCGATTCCTGGCAGATCGCGCTGCACCTGGAGGAACGGTTCCCCGACCGGCCGGCGCTGTTCGGCGGGGTGGAGGCGATGGCGCTGGCACGGTTCGTCAATGGCTGGGCCGACACCACGCTGGCCGCGGCCATCGCCCGGGTCATCGTGGTCGACGTCCATGACCGGGTGCATGACGACGACCGCACCTATTTCCGCACCAGCCGGGAACAGCGCTTCGGCCGGTCGCTGGAGGAGGTGGCGGCGGACCGCCCGGCCCATCTCGCCGCCGTCCGCCAGGCGCTGCTGCCGGTGCGGCGGGCGCTGGCGGCCGGCGACTTCCTGGCTGGGCCGGCGCCCGCCTATGCCGATTACTGCGTGTTCGGGATGCTGATGTGGGCCCGCTGCGCCAGCCCGGTTGAGCTGCTGGAAACCGGCGACCCGGTCTTCGCCTGGCGCGACCGGCTGCTCGACGCCTTCGGCGGCCTGGCCCGGGCGGCGCCCGCCGTCCAGGGCTGAGGCGGCCGTTCAGCCGGCGGCCGCCGTCCCTCGTCAGGCGGTCACCGGCAGGTCGGTCGAGAAGGCCAGGTCCTTCTGCGCTTCCAGCGCCGCGAGCCGGTCGGTCAGCGCCTTGTGGATCGCGTTGTAGCTGTCGCTGCCCAGCGCGATCCGCTTCGGCGCCGGGGTCTGGTCGACGCTGTCGATCATGATCGCGGCCATCCGGGCGGGATCGCCGAGCGGGATGCTCGTGCCTGCCTCGATCATGGTGCGGGCAAAGCGGGCGGGGGAGGCGTCATAGGCATCGATCTTCGGACCAAGCTGGGCGCTGCGGTAGCGGAAGTCGGTGCGGGCGCCGCCCGGCTCGACCAGGGTGCAGCCGATGTTGAACGGCGCCACCTCCTGCCCGACCGCGTCGATGAAGCCTTCGATGCCCCATTTGCCGGCGTGATACAGCGACCCGCCGGGAAAGGCGACCTGGCCGCCGACGGTGGAGAGCTGGATGATCCGGCCGCCGCCCTGCCGGCGCAGATGCGGCAGCGCCGCCCGCACCAGCTGGATCGAACCCGTCAGGTTGGTGTCGATCTGGTGCTGCACCTGCTCGTCCGTCGCTTCCTCGGCCGCGCCGAGCAGGCCATAGCCGGCATTGCTGACGACGACATCGATCCGGCCGAGATCGGCGAAAGCCTGGTCCACCACCCGGCGGATCGCCGGCCGGTCGGTGACGTCGAGAGACGCCAGCCACAGCAGGTCGCCATGGGCGGCCTTGAGGTCGTCCATCGAATCCAGCTTGCGGACGGTGCCGGCGACGCGGTCGCCGCGGGCGAGAAGCTGTTCCGTCATATGGCGGCCGAAGCCGCTGTTCACGCCGGTGATGAGCCAGGTGCGCTGCGCCATGTTTCGATCCTCTGTCGGTTGCGGCCAGTATCTTGACTAACTGGTTAGTTAGTAGATGGATCTGTCTAACCGGTTAGTCAAGCGATAGAGTCGAGACCGGATTGCAGGGACGATGCGATGGGGACCGCCGAAGCGACGCGGGAACGGATTCTGGAGGCGGCCATGGCGGAGTTCTCCGCCTATGGCATTGCCGGCGCGCGGGTCGACCGCATCGCCAAGGCGGCCGGATGCAACAAGAACCTGATCTACATCTACTTCGAGAACAAAGAGACGCTGTTCACCACCGTGCTGCAGAAGCACCTCGTGCGGGTCTATGAAGCGGTCGCGTTCACGCCCGACGATCTGCCGGGCTACGCGGCCCGTGCGTTCGATTTCACCATGGCGCATCCCGACCTGATGCGGCTGATGGCGTGGTTCGGCCTGGAACAGGCGCCGGGACGGCCGCCCGGGCTCGGCGACACCATGGGCGAGAAGGTGGCGGCGCTGCTGCAGGCGCAGGGCGCGGGCCAGGTGGGAACCGCCTTCCCGCCAACATTCCTGGTGACTGCGATCATGGCGCTCGCCACGGCCTGGACGGCGGCGAACGCCTTCGGACCGTCGCTCGATCCCGAGGCGCACAAGCAGCCGGCCGTGCTCCGGCAGAACATCATGAAGGCCGTGCGGCTGCTCGCCGAGGCCAAGGGCGACTGAAGCAGGCCGCCCAGGCCGCAAGCGGGATCAGCCGATCCGGTCGAAGCGCATGATCCAGTTGGTCTCCCAGCTGGCGCCGGCATCGGTCGAGAAGGCCTGTTCCCACCGCGCCGACCGCTCGGTGATCTCCGACCAGATGAAGCGGACCACGATCGGCCGGCCTTCCCAGGTCTCGTCGGCGAGGAAGGTGCCGACGCCGTTCTCGAACCGGCCGCGCACCGGCGTGTCCAGCCCGGGCGCCCGGCCGTCGATCCACCAGATCGACCACAGCCGCTTCGCCGGATCGAACAGCCGCAGCGTGGCGGCACGATAGGGGCCGGCCGGCAGCTCCAGGATGTTGTCGTCGGCGTTGGCCAGCCCGCCGACCATCGGCCGCATCTCGCAATGGCCGGCGAATTCGTCCCAATGCGTGTCGCCGGCCAGGCGCCGGCGCAGCTTGCGGTGCGACACGGCCCAGCGCCCGGCGAACCAGTCGAAGTCGTCACGGCCATCACGCGGCGTGTCGATGGCATCGGTGCAGGCGGCGGGCTTCGCGAACAAGGCTGACATCGTCATCTCCTGCGATCGGTTGATGCGACGATGATGCGGCCTGTTTCCTGACATCCTGTGTCAGGATTTTTTCGGCTATAGTCGGGCCATGCGCGCCGACCGCCTGCTCTCGATCCTCCTGCTGCTGCAATCCCGCGGCCGGCTGACCGCGCAGGCGCTGGCGGATGAGTTCGAGGTGTCGGTGCGCACGGTCTATCGCGACATCGACGACCTCTCCGCCGCCGGCATCCCGGTCTATGCCGATCGCGGCCCGGGCGGCGGCTTCCAGCTGCTCGATGGCTACCGCACCCGGCTGACCGGGCTGACGGCGGGTGAGGCCGAGACGCTGCTGCTGGCCGGGCTGCCGGGGCCGGCGGCGGATCTCGGCCTGGGCGAGCCGCTGGCGATGGCGCGGCTGAAGCTGCTGGCGGCGGTGCC
>NZ_JBYRFX010001044.1:0-6207 GCF_057815775.1 Inquilinus sp. | reverse complement strand
TCGTCGGGCCAGACCCGCACCATGTCCAGCCCTTCGCCGGCCACCGCGGCCAGCAGGGTCGACATGCCGTTGATGTAGGGCTCGCAGCCGATGATGCCGATATCGGGATGCTGCGCCGCCTGCCAGGCCAGGTGTTCGCCGGCGCCGAAGCCGATCTCCACCCACACCTGGCGCGGCGGGCGCGGAAACAGAACGGCAGGGTCGAGCGCGCCGTCCTCCGTGGGGAGGGCGACGGTCAGCTGCGGCAGCAGGGTCTCGATCAAAGCGGCGCGGCCGGCGCGGAGCTTTCGCCCCTGGCGCCGGCCGTGGAAGTTTCGGCGCAGCGGTGCGCCGATCGGTTCGCTCATTGGATCAGCAGCGCATCTGGATCAGAAGGCCGAGCGGAGCTCGTCCACCAGATCCGTCCGCTCCCACGAGAAGCCGCCATCGGCCTCCGGGCTGCGGCCGAAATGGCCGTAGGAGGAGGTGCGGGCATAGATCGCCCGATTCAGGCCGAGATGGGTGCGGATACCGCGCGGGCTCAGATTGACCAGCTGCTGCAGGACTTCGGACAGCTTGTCCTCATCGACCCGGCCGGTGCCCTGGGTGTCGATGTAGACCGACAGCGGATGGGCGACACCGATGGCGTAGCTGAGCTGGATGACGCAGCGGTCGGCCAGCTCGGCGGCGACAACGTTCTTGGCCAGATAGCGCGCGGCATAGGCGGCCGAGCGGTCGACCTTGGTCGGATCCTTGCCGGAGAAGGCACCGCCGCCATGCGGTGCCGCACCACCATAGGTGTCGACGATGATCTTGCGGCCGGTCAGGCCGGCGTCGCCGTCCGGGCCGCCGATGACGAAACGGCCGGTCGGATTGACGTAGAAATGCGGCTCGTCGCACATCCAGCCCTCGGGCAGGACGGACAGGACGTAGGGGCGCACGATCTCACGCACGTCGGCCGCATCCAGGCCATCGGCATGCTGGGTCGAGACTACGACCGAGGTCGCGGCGACCGGCTTGTGGTTCTCGTACCGCAGCGAAACCTGCGCCTTGGCGTCGGGGGCCAGCTGGGGCGCCTTGCCGGAATGGCGGGCATCGGCCAGATGCTTGAGGATCTGGTGCGAGAACTGGATCGGTGCCGGCATCAGCACGTCGGTCTCGCGGCAGGCATAGCCGAACATGATGCCCTGGTCGCCGGCACCTTCGTCCTTGTTGCCGGCGGCATCGACGCCGACGGCGATGTCGGCCGACTGCTGGTGCACCAGGACGTCGACCTGGGCGTTGCGCCAGTGGAAGCCTTCCTGCTCGTAGCCGATCTCGCGCACCGCCTGGCGGGCCGCGTTCTCCAGCAGATCAGGCGTGATCGACGCCGGGCCGCGAACCTCGCCGGCGATCACGATGCGGTTGGTGGTGCACAGGGTTTCGACGGCGACACGCGCCTCGGGATCCGCGCCCAGGTAGAGATCGACGATCGAATCCGAGATACGATCGCAAACCTTGTCAGGATGACCTTCCGAGACCGACTCGCTCGTGAAGATGTAGTTGCCTTTGGCCACGTCGAACCCCTGGCTGAACTGAAGGGACGTTGAGAAAAATAGCGTGCGGCGGCGATCGGCCCTTTTCGCAAGGGCGGAACGCGCGGTCAAGCGGACGTATCAGGCCTCATCGTCGGCGCCCATGTCTTCGGCGGCCTCGCCAGGGTTGGACATCGCCTTGAGCAGGTCGAGCACGCGGCGCCGGGTCGCCGGATCTGCGACCCGGTAATAAGCACGGATCAACTCGAGAGTCTCACGCCGCTGCATCGGGTCGGGGCCGGCATCGTAGGGCTCGGCCTCCTCGGCGAGGCCCGGCAGGCCGGACCCGGCCGCCGGCGCGTCCTCGAAGAAGAAATCCACCGGCACCTCCAGCACCCGGCTCAGCTGGTGCAGGCGGCTGGCGCCGATGCGGTTCGAGCCGTGCTCGTATTTCTGGATCTGCTGGAAGGTCAGGCCGATCGCCGTGGCCAGCTTGGCCTGGCTGAAGCCCAGCAAGGTCCGCCGCAGCCGGATGCGGCCACCGATATGCACGTCGAGCGGGCTGGGCTCATCGTTCCGGGGGCGACCGCGGGGCCGTTTCGGGGCGTCGAAGGCGGCCACACATTACTCCGCAGCAATTCGCAAGGCGCCGGGTGCGATCGTTTCGCGAGGCGCGCATCCTAATGCGCCACGCCGGGTAACTTCAAGGCAGTCCCGGATCGGCCTGCGCCTGCCGTCCCGGCGCGCTTCGGTCAGACAGGTCGCCCGGGACGCCAGGCCCGGCCGGCGGCGAGGCCGGCGAGCAGCAGCAGCCAGAAACCGGCATCGCCCCAGCTTGCATAGGGCGTCGGCGGCAGTGCGGCGGGCAGTGCGGCATCGAGGATGCCCTGTTCGCCCAGGCCGATCTCGCCCGTCACCCGGCCATAGCCGTCGACCACGCCGCTGATGCCGGTGTTCGCGGCGCGCACCAGCGGCAACCCCTCCTCGACCGCCCGGGTCCGGGCGATGGCGAAATGCTGGTGCGGCCCGCTGGTCAGCCCGTACCAGCCGTCATTGGTGACGTTCAGCATCCAGCCCGGCCGGGCGCCGGTCGGGTCCAGCACCTCGCCCGGGAAGATCGCCTCGTAGCAGATCTGCGGGCTGACCGGCGGCAGCCCGGGCAGGGCGATGGTCTGCGGCCCCGGGCCGGGGGTGAAATCGACCGATCCGGCGGTGATCTTCTCGATGCCGAAATTGGCCAGCCAATCATGGAAGGGCACGTATTCGCCGAACGGCACCAGATGCGCCTTGTCATAGGTGGCCAGCACGGTACCGGCGGGGTCGATCGCGAAGATGCTGTTCCAGGCCTGCAGCGGCTCGGCGCCATAGGGCGTGGCGCGCACCGCGCCGACCAGGGCCAGGGCGCCGGGCGGCAGGATCGACCCGATCGCGCGCTGGGCGCCCTGATCCCAGGACAGCACGCCGGGCACCGCGGTCTCGGACCAGATCAGGGCACTGACGTGGTCCAGGCCCGGCGCCTGCGACAGCTGCATCTGCAGCTGGAAGTTCTCGCGCATCTTGTCGCCCGACCATTTGTCGGCCTGGGCGATGTTCGGCTGCACCAGGCGCAGCGTCTTGCCGGGCACCACCGCGCCATCGTCGCCGGCCAGGCGCCAGGCGCCCCAGCCGGCGATTGCCGCGATCACCGCGATGCCTGCCGCGGTGGCGGCCAGGCCGCGGCCGCGCGGGCCGGCCAGCACCGCCGGCAGGGTCGCGGCGGCGACGGTCAGCAGGCTCAGGCCGTAAATGCCGACGACGGACGCGCCCTGCAGCACCGGCAGCCAGCCGACCCAGCCATAGCCGACCAGGTTCCAGGGAAAGCCGGTCAGGACATGGCCGCGCAGCCATTCGGCCAGCGCCCAGGTCGCGGCCAGGGCCAGCGGGCCGCCCCAGCCGGCGCGGCGCAGCAGGTGGAAGCCGAGGCCGGCAAGGCCGGTGAACATGCCGAGCAGCGCGGGCAGCCCGGCCATGGCGATCGGGATCAGCCAGAAGAAGCGCGAGTCGACCGTCAGCGCCCAGGACACCCAGTACAGGCCGGGCACGAAGAAGCCGAAGCCGAAGGCCCAGCCGGTCAGGAAGGCGGACCGGCCGCGGCTGGCGCTGGCCAGCAGCCAGTACAGGCCGGGAAAGGCCAGCCACAGCACCGGCATGGCATAGAGCGGCGGCACCGACAGGCTGGCAATGACGCCCAGCAGCACGGCGGCGCCGAAGCGGCGCCAGCGGGTCAGCCCGGCGAAACCGGCGGCGAGGCGTGCGATGCCGTGGGTGGGCGCGGCGTCAGGCGGCGTCGGCGCCATCCTTGCGGCGGATGCGGAGCCGTTTGATCCGGCGCGGATCGGCATCGATCACCTCGAACTCGAACCCCTTGGGGTGGGTCAACAGCTCGCCGCGGGCCGGGATCCGGCCGGCCAGGGCGAACACCAGGCCGCCGAGCGTATCGATGTCGTCGCGCTCGTCCTCTTCCAGCACCGCGCCGACCTTGGCCTCGAAGGCCTCGATCGGCAGGCGGGCATCGGCGATCAGCGTGCCGTCCGGCTTCTCGACCAGCTGCGGCGGTTCGTCGATGTCGTGCTCGTCCTCGATCTCGCCGACGATCTCCTCGACCAGATCCTCGATCGTGATCAGCCCGTCGATGCCGCCGAATTCGTCGATCACCAGCGCCATGTGCTGGCGCTTCTCGCGCATCTGCAGCAGCAGGTCGAGCACCGGCATCGACGGTGCGACGATCTGGACCGGCCGCAGGATCTCGGTCAGCGATTTCGGTGCGTCACCATCGCCGCCCCGCGCCCGGCTCAGGGCCGCGACCACGTCCTTGACGTGGATCATGCCCAGCGCGTCGTCGAGATTGTCGCGGTAGACCGGCATCCGGCTGTGCGCCTCGCGCGCCAGGATGTCCAGCACGCCGGGCAGCGGCGTGTCGACCTCGACCCCGACGATGTCGGCGCGCGGCACCATGACGTCGATCGCGGTGCGGCCTCGCAGCCGCAGGATGTTGCCCAGCAGCACCCGTTCATGGCGGGCGACCGAGGCGTCGGCCTCGCCCTCGTCGCCGTCCTCGATCAGCTCCTCGATGGTCTCGCGCCAGGCATCCTCGCTCTTGCCGCGCAGCAGGCTGCGCAGCCAGCTGCGCAACGGACCGGATTCGGAGCTGCGGGAAGGTCGACCGGAAGGGGAGTCGGACATGGCCTCAAGCGGGAGCGGAGGGGGGATCGGAATAGGGGTCGGCGATGCCGAAGCGGGCCAGCAGGGCGGTTTCGATCCGCTCCATCGCCTCGGCTTCGGAATCGGTCAGGTGGTCGTGGCCCAGCAGGTGCAGGATGCCATGTACCACCAGATGCCTGGTGTGGTCGGCGGGTGCCTTGCGGTCGCGCGCCGCCTCCGCCATCACGGTCTCATAGGCCAGGATGACGTCGCCCAGCATCAGCGGCGCGCCCGGGAAGTCGGGCTCATCCGCCTCGGTCAGGGCGAAGGACAGCACATTGGTCGGCGCATCCTTGCCGCGATACTCGCGGTTCAGCCGCTGCACGGTGGCGTCGTCGGCGAACACGATCGACAGCTCGGCGGGGCGGTTGGGCCCGATCGGTCCGTCCGGCAGCGCGCCGGCCGCGATTGCGGCCTCGACCAGCGGCTCCAGCGCGGCGGCAAGGGCATCCTCGTCGGCGAAATCGGCGCCCAGCGCCGACCAGTCCGGCGCGTCGATGCTGACGGCGATATCGATCACGGCTGCGGCTTCCGGGCGCGGTCCGCCGCCTCATAGGCCCGGACGATGCGCGCCACCAGCGGGTGGCGGACCACGTCGCGGTCGGTGAAGCGGACGACGCGGATGCCCTCGGTCCCGTTCAGGATCTCCAGTGCGTCGACCAAGCCGGATTTGTCGCCGGGCTTGAGGTCGATCTGGCTGGTGTCGCCGGTGATGACCATGCGGCTGGCCTCGCCCATGCGGGTCAGCGCCATGCGCATCTGCATCACCGTGGTGTTCTGCGCCTCGTCCAGGATGACGAAGGAATGGGCCAGGGTCCGGCCGCGCATGAAGGCCAGCGGCGCGATCTCGATCGTGCCGGTCTCCATGTGCTTGGCCACCTGTTCGGCGGGCAGCAGGTCGTACAGCGCGTCGTAGAGTGGGCGGAGATAGGGGTCGACCTTCTCCTTCATGTCGCCGGGCAGGAAGCCCAGCCGCTCCCCCGCCTCGACCGCCGGCCGCGACAGCACGATGCGGTCGACCCGCCCGGCGATCAGCAGCGACACCGCCTGGGCGACGGCGAGATAGGTCTTGCCGGTGCCGGCCGGGCCGACGCCGAACACCATCTCGCTCTCGGCCAGGGCGGCGATGTATTCCGCCTGGGTCGGCGACCGCGGGCCGATCCGCTTGCGCCGGGTGACGATGGCGCCGTCGGAACCGGCCGCCGCGCGCTGCGGCACCCCGTCGACCACCGGCGCGTCGCGCACCATGCGGATCACGCCGTCGATATCGGCGCCGCTGGCGCCCTGGCCCTGGGCCAGGCGCTGCCACAGGGTTTCCAGTACCAGCCGGGCTTGCTCGACCGGCTCGGCCGCGCCCTTGATGGTGACGGTGTTGCCGCGCGAGGCCAGCGACACGCCGAGCTGGTGCTCGATCCGCAGCAGATGGGTGTCGTGCTCGCCATACAAGAGCGGCAGCAGCCGGTTGTCGTCGAAG
>NZ_JBYRFX010001043.1:0-8029 GCF_057815775.1 Inquilinus sp. | reverse complement strand
CTCCGGCACGCCCTTGAGTGCTGCCAGCAGGAGCAGCGTGAAGAACGGGAACCCGTGCCAGGCCTCCACCGCCACCGCGGAAATCAGCGCAGTGGATGGATCGGCGAACCAGGCCTTGTAGCCGCCGAGGATGCCGACCCTCACCAGGAGGTCGTTGATCACGCCGAGCCTGGGATCCAGCATCAGCGCCCACATGGTGCCGGCGACGACGTTGGGCAGGAACCAGGGCAGCAGCACCAGGATCCCGAGCACGCGGAAGCCAGGCAGGCTGGTGTTCAGCACGAGCGCCGTCAGGAGCCCGAGCAGAAGCTCGCCGGCTGCCGCCCCCGCGACCCACACGATGGTGTTCTTCAGTGACAGCCAGAAGACCGGGTCATTGGCCAGCGCGAGATAGTGCTTGAGGCCGACGAAGCCGGTTCCGAGATCGACCCGGTTCAGCCGCATCTCACGGACGCTGAGCACCATGCCCCACAGCGTCGGATACAGCACGACCGCCAGGATCAGCACCAGGCTCGGAAGCAGCAGGTAGTAGGCCCAGCGCCGGCTCTCCGACAGGCGGCCGAGAGGGCCGAGCCGGCGGGCCGGCGCAGGGGCTTGCGCCGAGGGCAGGCCCAGCGCCGTCATGCCCGCGCCACGGCCGTGCCCTCGATCCGCTCCCAGTCGAAGTCGAAGCCGATGCCCGGTCGATCCGAGACCGTGAGCACGCCGCGCTCGATCGACAGGGGCCCGAGACGGCCCAGGCCCGCGATCTGCTCGCTCGATATGACCAGCTGCTCGTAATAGTCGTTGTTGCGGATGGCGGCGCAGAGCTGGGCATTGGCCAGGCCCATCCCATGCACCTGGGCGCGCATGCCGTGTGCCTCCGCCAGATGCGCGATCTTGACCGCGCCGGTCAGGCCGCCTTTGTAGAAGGTGCTGGTCCGCGCCATGTCGAGGGCGCCGGCCTGGATCCAGCTGGCCATGTTCCAGTGGCAGCCGTCCGAAGTCTCCGCCGCCAGGACCGGGATATCGAGCGCGTCGCAAAGCTTGCAATACGAACCCAGTTCGAACTCCCGCATCGGCTCCTCGTACCAGAGGAAGCCTTCGGCCTCGAGCACCCGGCCGAACCGCAAGGCGGTGACGTAGTCCCAGCCGGCAGAGCCGTCGAACATCAGATCCGCGTCAGGCCCGGCCCAGCGCCGGAGGTTGCGGGACAGTATCGCATCCTCCTTCGCATCGCCCCAGGCGTGCAGCTTGAAGGCGGTAAAGCCCGCGTCGATGCACTCCTTGATGTGCCGCTCATACTCGCCCATCGAGTCCCAGGTAACCGTGGAGGCATAGGCCGGCACCCGGCGGTCATGGCCGCCGAGAAGCTGGTACAGCGGCATTCCGGCGGCCTTGGCTTTGATGTCCCAGGCGAGCAGGTCGACGATGCCGAGATGCGGCATCGCGATCTCCTCGATCCGGTCGATCTCCCAGATCAGCGTCCACAGCTGTTCGGTCAGGAGCGGGTTCTCGCCGACGAGGCGCTTCAGCCGCCGGTCGACGAGGCTCATCGCAGCCCAGGCATTCGCCACCTCGATCGCACCGGAAATGCCGGCATCGGTGTCCATGCGGATCACGGCCTTCAGCGGCTTCCGATCCGCCGGGGTGCCATCGCCGGATCCGGCCAGCCCCTTGCGCCAGCGATAGGGGTGGGCCGGGTGCTCGGTCTCGACCACCCAGCAGCGGATGTCCTCGATACGCATGCCGCGCCTCCCTCGACCGTCGGTTTTTGCGCTGTGCTGTGGGGTGGTCGTCACCCTCCGCCTCAGCCTCTATTGCAGGGCCGCCTCAAGGCCGGCCATCAGGGCATCGACGCAGGCTTCCGGCGTGCTCCGGCCGACCAGGACTTTCTGGAATTCGGGAAGCACGACATTGTCGTCCCATCCCGCGGATCCGATAAAGCTGGGCGGCAGGCGGCCGAACTTCGTGGTCTCGACCGCAGCGCCGTATAGCGGGTTGCCGGTGATGCGGCTGTCCGACGCCGTCTCCGGCGAGGCCGGGAAGTATCCCGTCTGCTCCAGGAACGCGATCGCCGCGTCGGGCTCCGCCCAGAAGGAGAGCCAGGCCCAGGCGGCATCCGCATTGGCGTCCGACATCAGGCCGTTGAACAGATAGGTCAGTCGGGCGATGTGGGCGGCAGGGCCGGCCGGGCGCGCCGCGGTCATGAACTGGCCCGGCTTCATCGCGCCGGAAATCTCCGCCAGCGATCCGGTGTGGTGCCAGACCATGGCGGTCTGGCCCGTCTTGAACGCCTCCATGATCTGCCGGTAGCTGTCATTGGGCGCGCTGGGCGGGCAGACCTTGTGCCGCGTGAACAGCTCCGACAGGAAGGTGATCGCCTCGACGGCCTTGGGCTTGTCGATCGCCGGCTTGCCGTCGACGACGATCGGTGAGCCGAAGCTCTCGATCATGTCGACCACGCACTGGTAGCCGCCGGCCCCACCGCGCAGACTGAAGCCGAAGCGCCCCTTCGCCGGGTCGGTCAACTTGATCGCGGCGTCCTGGAACTCGGCCATGGTCTTCGGAGGCCCGCTGATGCCGGCCTCGTCGAACCAATCCTTCCGGTAGTACACCCAGTCGACGAAGGTGAAGGCCGGGATGCCGTAGATCTTGTCGCCGACGCTCGCCCCGCTCCACCGGTCCTGCGGAAATGCCGCTGCCTTGTCCCAGCCCTTGATCCGATCGGTGATGTCGAGAAGCCCGCCCATCGCCACCATGTCGTTGACCCGCTCGGCGATCACCATCGCCGTGTCGGGCTTCGATCCGGAGACCACCGCCGCGGTGATCTTCGACATGAATTCCGGGTTCGGGATGTTCTCCTGGGTCAGCGAGATCCCGGGATAGCGCTGCTGGAACAGCGCCATCACCGCCTCCAGCCCCTTGAATTCGCTTTCGCTGGTCAGGTGGTGCCAGTAGTTGATGCGGCCTTCCGGCGCCGCATGGGCCAGGCGCGGCGCGAGCGCCAGGACCGGGACGGCCGCGGCCGTTCGCAGCAATGTGCGCCGATCGACGAGCATGACTTGTCCTCCCCTGCTTTGCGTTCTTGGATTGGTCAGGACGAGAGCCGGATCGGCGTCGACGCCGGTGCCGGCGGCAGATCCTCCGGCCGCAGCACCTCCGGTGCCGCACCGGCCCGGGCCTCGGCGGACAGCACGAGGCCATGGCCCGGCCGGTCCGGTGCGAAGGCATAGCCATCGCGCATGGCGATCGGCTCCTCGACCAGATGGTTGTAGTTCTGGAACGAGTATTCCAGCCAATCGGCCTCAGGCAGCGCGGCGGCCAGGTGGACCCCGATCTCCAGCGACGTGTTGCCGAGCGTCACTGGGACGCCGTGCTCCGCCGCCAGCCAGCCCGCCTTCATTACGTCGCCGATATGGCCGTGGACGTTGAGCAGGTCGGCGCCGCGGCCCTCCAGCAGCCGACGCTTGCCGCGCAGGTCGAGATATTCGCCGGAATTGACCAGGACATGCGGCGCGGCCAGGCGGACCTCCCGCAGGCCGTCGATGTCGTCGCGCAGACAGGGATCCTCGACCCAGAGAATGTCGAAGCCCGCACGCCGGAACTGGTCGAGCCGCCTGATCGCTTCCTTCGGCGACCAGGCTTCGTTGGCGTCGATCATGATCGGCCCGTGGCCATCGGCAATCTCGGCCACCAGCGCCAGGCGCCGGAGATCCCATTCGATGTCGGGATGGCCGACCTTGATCTTGAAGCCGCGATAGCCCTGGTCGCGCGCCTGCCGGAACAGGGACGCGTACTCGTCATCGCTCAGGTGGAAATCGAGGCCGCTGGCATAGACCTGTACCTTGGGATCGCTGCCGCCGAGATACCGGTAAAGCGGCAGGTCGGCCTCCTGGGATGCCAAATCCCACAGCGCCTGGGCCACAGCCTCTTCGAAGCCGAGCGACGTCCGGCGGCTGTTGCCGCCGCGGGGCCGGGTGACGCGGTGAATCAGTCCCGCCGGCGCCTGTTCCGACAGGCCGGGCCAGGCCTCTTCGGCGAAGATCCGCTCGATCTCGACCAGCGCCGGCAGTGGATGAAAGAGGCTGTGGAAGAACCCCGTCCCGGTGCGCCCGTCATCGGTGTGCAGCTCGACCACGCCGATATGCGCCTGGGAGATGCGGACCTGGCTGTCCCCGATCACCCGGTCGCGGGCGAATTGGAAGCGGGTCAGGGTGAAATCGGTCAGCCGCATTCCGGGCTCCTCTCCTCGCCGCCTTGTGACGGCTATTGATATATCAATTCGGATAACAGATATTTCTAAGGCCAGCAATTGAATCATCAGGCAAATGAGCAGCACCCTGAGACGGGCTTCGGACGCACACCCGTCAACGCTTCACGCCGAAAGCGCGCCGAACCTCAGCCGCATCGCCTATGAGCGGTTCAAGGAGGCCCTGTTCGAACGCAGGCTGCAGCCCGGCGCCTTCATGTCGCAGGCGGAGCTGGTCGAGATCGTCGGCTCGCCTCTGGGTCCCCTGAGGGAGGCGCTGCAGGTGCTGCAGGCGGAGGGGCTGGTGACGATCCGGGCCCGCGCGGGCATCGAGATCGCCAAGCCGGACCTGGCGCTGGTCCGCAACTCCTATCAGCTGCGCCTCTTCCTCGAGACGCCCGCCATCCGGCACTTCGCCGAGACGGCGCCGCGCGGCCGGATCGAAGACATGATCGCGCAGCATCACGAGGTCGTGGGTTGGGTCGACGGCGCCGATTTCGATCGCGATCTGGCACGCCGGATCGAGGAGGTCGACCGCAGCCTGCATCTCGGCGCGATCGATGCGCTCGACAACCCCCTCCTCCGCAAGGCCTTCCTGCAGACGCAGTATTACATCCGGCTGATCCGGCTGGATCACCACTACGCCTATTCCGCCGCAAAGGTGCGGCGGACGATGGCGGAGCATCTGGAAATCTTCGAGGCCTGCCTGGCCCGAGATCCGGACGCCGCCGAGGCCGCGCTAAGGGCTCACCTGACGCAGGCGATCCAGCGGGCCATGGGGCTTTGATGTCTTAGGGCGCTCGGCGGGGGAACCCGAAGGTTCCCCCGTCATAATCATTCTGCTGTCGCCAGCCGGATCACGTTCCAGGATGCAGGCGCCAGCGTGGCCATGAGCCGACCGCCATCGACACGCACCCCGGCCAGCGGGGTGGGCCTGACCTGGTCCGGCGCTTCCTTGGTGTTGGTGGCGGAAAGGTCGTCGTGGCGCATCTCCATCGCTTCGACGAGTTCGAGGTTGCCGAAGCCGCGCGCATCGATCTGGAACGGCATCGGCTGGTCGAGGTGGCGGTTGAGCACGAACAGCGTGATCGCCTTCCCCGCTTCGTCATGGACGGCGGCGAGCTTGACATAGGGCACGGCGGGCAGCGGGAAGGTCAGATCGGCGGTGCCGCGGGGATCGTAATAGGTGGCGGCATAGGTCGGCGATACCACGTTCGCGCGCAGCACCTGGCCGCGGCCGAAATTGCTGAAATGCGCAAAGGGATGGAAGATCGTCTGCCGCCAGGCCGGGCCGCCGGTTTCCGTCATGATCGGCGCGATGGCGTTCACCAATTGGGCGAGGCAGGCGCTGCGCACGCGGTCGGCGTGGTTGAGGAGCGAGATGCAGGCCCCGCCGAAGGCGAGGGCATCCTTCATGGTGTAGACCTCCTCGAGGATGTTCGGCGCCACCGGCCAGCCGAGCTTGGTGCGGCCCTCGCTCTTGCGGCGCGTGCGGTACCAGACGTTCCATTCGTCGAAGCTCAGCATGATGCGCTTCGACGAGCGCCGCCGGGCCGCCACCGCGTCCGCGATCGCGACCACCTCGTCGATGAAGGAATCCATCAGGTCGGGGCTTGCGAGAAAGGCCGCCGTGTCCCCGGAATAGTCGTTGAGATAGGTGTGCAGCGAGATGAACTCGACATGCTCGAAGGTGTGTTCGAGCACCGTGTCCTCCCACTCGCCGAAGGTCGGCATGGTCCGGGCGGACGAGCCGCAGGCGGCGAGTTCGATCGACGGATCGACCCATTTCATCAGCTTGGCGGCTTCGGTGGCGATGCGGCCGTATTCCACCGCCGTTTTGGTCTCCATCTGCCAGGGACCGTCCATCTCGTTGCCGAGGCACCAGAACTTCACGTCGTGCGGCTCTGGCCAGCCGTGCTCGCGGCGAAGGTCCGAGAGTTCCGTGCCGCCGGGAAAGTTGCAGTATTCGAGGAGCCGGCGCGCGGCGTCGCCATCACGCGTGCCGAGATTGACCGCAAGCATCGGCTCGATGCCGGCCGCGCGGCACCAGTCAATGAACTCGTTGGTGCCGAAGGCGTTGGTCTCGGTCGACATCCAGGCGAGGTCGAGACGCCGCGGGCGCTTCTCGACCGGCCCTACGCCGTCCTCCCAATTGTAGCCGGAGACGAAATTGCCGCCGGGATACCGCATGGTCGTGGGCGCCAGTTCGCGCACGAGGTCGAGCACGTCGGCGCGGAAGCCCTTGGCGTCGGCGCTCGGATGCCCGGGTTCGTAGAGGCCGCCATAGACGCAGCGTCCGAGGTGCTCGACGAAGGCGCCGAACAGGCGACGATCGGTCTCGCCGATGGTGAAGGTGCGATCGATAGTGGCCGTGACGGTCTGCATGAATGGCTCCGAGGAAGAGACGGATGGAATGGGTCAGGCCGCTGGCTGGGGCCTGGGTTCGGCGGGCATCTCGTCCCGCCAGGCGTTGCCGACGGGCAGGACCGCCTGTAGCAATTTGATGGAATAGGGATGGCTCGGCGCATCGAGCACGGCGCGCGCCGGGCCGCTCTCCACGACCTCGCCCTTCTCCATGATGATCAGCCGATCGCTGATGTAGTAGGCGGTGGCGAGGTCGTGGGTGATGTAGACGATCGACACGCCGAACGTGTCGCGCAACGTCCTGAACATGTTGACGATCGTCATGCGCAGCGAGGCGTCGATCATGGAGACGGGCTCGTCTGCCACCACCAGTGCGGGCTCGGGCACGAGCGCCCGGGCGATGGCGACGCGCTGCAATTGGCCGCCCGACATCTCGTGCGGAAAGCGGCCGCGCACCTCGGCGAGCGACAGGCCGACCTTGCGTAGCGCCGCATCCGCCAGCCTCTCGACGTCGGCGCGCGTCCTGGCGCCACAGAAGCGGCGCGCGGCCAGGTAGAGGTAGCGGTCGAGGCGCTTCAGCGGGTTGAAGGCCTCGAACGGGTTCTGGAACACCGGCTGCACCTCGCCCATGAAGGCCAGCCGGTCGCGGCGGCTCGTGATGGTGGCGAGGTCGCGGCCCCGAAACAGGATGGAGCCGCTGCTGGGCGGGACGCTGTTCAGGATCATGCGGGCGAGGGTCGATTTGCCCGAGCCGGACTCCCCGATGATCGTGAAGACCTCCGGGCGCTCGCTCATAAGCGAGAAATCGACACCGGCGACGGCCCGCACGACGTGGCGTCCGAAGAGGCCGCCGGAGGTGTAGGTCTTGCTTGCCTGACGGACTTCGAGAAGGGCGGTCATGAAAGCCTTCGTCCTTCCGCATGCGCCTTGGCGACATGGCACGCGACCCGATGGCCGGGTTCCAGTTCCTCCATCGGCGGCGACGCGTCGCGACACAGGCCGACCGCGGAAGGGCAGCGGGGATGGAAGCGACAGCCTGTCGGCGGATCGGCGAGGCTCGGCGGCGCACCGGGCAGGCCCGTCTTTTTCATGTCGTCGCCGAGCCGCGGCAGGCTCGCGATGAGATGCGCCGTGTAAGGGTGGAGCGGACGCTGGAAGACCTCGCGGGTCGGCCCCTCCTCCACCAGGCGGCCGGCATACATGATGCCCAGCCGGTCCGTGAGGTTGGCATGCACCGCCATGTCGTGGGTGACGAACAGGATCGAGGAGCCCAGCTCGCGCTGGATCTCGCGGATCATCGCCAGCACGTCCTTCTGGACCACGACGTCGAGCGCGGTGGTCGGCTCGTCGGCGATGATGAACTCGGGCCTGCACACTGTAGCCAAAGCGATCGTCAGCCTCTGCCGCATGCCGCCGGAGAGCTGGTGCGGATAG
>NZ_JBYRFX010001042.1:0-1669 GCF_057815775.1 Inquilinus sp. | reverse complement strand
GGCGTCCTGAGCACCGAAACGATCGTCTGGGCGGCCGAGCACCGCTACCCGTACATCGCGCTGAACACCTCAATTGAGGCGACCAAGCGGATCTGGGCCACCTACGACAAGGTCGCTGAAGGCGTCGGGTATTCGCCGGGGCCAGAGAACCGTGGATACTTGCAGCGCATCTTCGTGGCCGAGACGGACGAGAAGGCGCTGGAGAACGCCCGCCAGTTCATGTGGATGCAGGGCGAGTTCACCGGCCTCGCACACCCGGTCTGGAGCACGCCCGCCGGCTACGGCAGCCCGGAGAACCGCCGCGCCTTCGTGGAATTTGCCACCGGTCGCGCGAAAAATCCGCGCGGCCGCCCGGCGCTGGAAAAGCAAATGGAAGAGCTGATGATCATCGCCGGCACGCCGAAGCAGGTGATCGCCAAGCTACGCATTCTGCTGGAGGAGACGCGGCCGGGCATCCTTGCGTTCTGGGGCAATGACGGCACCGTCAGCCACGAGGACGCCAAGACCTGCATCCGACTGCTGGGCACCGAGGTGTTGCCGGCGGTTCGGGAAATGGCAAAGGAGCTCGATCTGAAGAGCCCGTTCGAGACCAATCAGCCGGTTAGTGTCAAGTACATGCAGGGCGCCCAGGAACAAAAAGCGGCGGCGGAATAAGACCGAGTCGGTTGGCAAGGTGGGCGTCGTGTCGGCTGGTTGGGATTCTCCGTCCGGTCGAACGGCCGAAGCCCCGAGGACGCCGTAAGGAAACTCTTGACGCTCGGTTAGGAATAACATCGCCGACATCGCGACAAGTGTGTGGCTCAGAGGATTCCCGTGAATTGGGGTGATGACGACATCGAGGTCCGGCCTCCGCCTCGCCCTGATAGGGCGCGGCGCACAGACCCATCCGTTCGGGATTCGTTGCTGGATCCCGCGCCGGTGAGCGAAAAACCTGTTGCGCTAAACCGCTCCCCCCCGCCACCGAGGCTATGGGTATTGAATGCTGCAGCGTCCTTTGCCAATGCAGCCTCGGGACAGGTTGGAGGGCAGCCGGCAGGCATCGGCGGTCCCAAACGAGCCTTTGAGCGATCGACACCGCCGGGATTTGGCTGCTTGGCCTCCGTTCAGCGACGTCGAGGCTACCGCTGCGCAAGCGTCGGCACCCCGACCTGGCAGGTTATTCGGCTTTACGCAGTTGGAGCGGTGATCCCGGGTCATGATGTATCCGGGACCGGCTGGCAGATTTTGGGCGACCGAGCACGCGAGGGAGGGCGCGCGACACAGTCGATCACGACCATAATGCCGGAATGGCAGTGTGGACACGCCCGCAATGACTGTCCGGTCGGTGCCTCGAAACGATCGCGGTAGTCGCCAGGGGGATCGACCGCCGGTTCAGCCTCTGCCATCCTGAGGAGTCCGCGACATCGGGCGAGCTTCTGCGCGCGATGGCAGTTGCCGAGGAAGCCGAAGTACCGGATGCGGTGGAACCCGTCCGGCAACACATGGATCAGGAAGCGACGGATGAATTCGTCGGCCGGGAGGGTCATCGTCTTCTGGCGATTGTCGTCCCGGTAATCCTTCCAGCGGAAGCAGACCTTGCCGTCATCCATCGACAAAAGGCGGTTGTTGGAGATGGCGACGCGATGCGTATAGCGGCTGACATAGTCGAGAACCTGAGCCGGCCCGGCGA
>NZ_JBYRFX010001041.1:0-2803 GCF_057815775.1 Inquilinus sp. | reverse complement strand
GTCGTCGTGCGCTTGCGGCCACAGGCTGAGTAATCGTGCATAGACCGAGGATCGAGCGCTTCGCGGCAGGTCATCGGCTGGATCGATCCCAGCCCGCAGCGTCGCGGGACCGTGCTCGACAGCAGGGCAGGGCAAGGTCTCCCCGCCTTCGGCCCGATCGATCGCGGCCATCCCCGAGTCGATCTGCCGATGGTTGCCTCGCGTCGTGGCGTTGGCCGGGTCGCCGGAGGTACCGGCCGCCATGAGCGGGCGCAATTGCGGGCCTGGCTGCGCGACCGAGTCCAACACGGCGTCGAACAGCGTGTTCCGGCCCGCCTCAACCGCCGGACCGGCGGGCTCGAATGGCTGCACCGACCTGGTTGACGAGCGAACCAGAATGGTCTGGCCCGCGGCATCGACGAGTTGCAGTCCGCTCTGCCCGGGATTGTCGCTCGCCGGCAAAGCCTGCCGATCCGCACCGTTCGCCAGCGCCCGAACGACTTCGGGGTGGGTGGTCAGGAAGACCTGCAGTTCAGCCGGATCCGGCTTGCCAGCGGCCGGATCCGGGGCAGCGGCCAACCGGTCGGCAGCGCCGCGAGCAGGGTTCACCGCGATTACCGTGATGTCGTCCATGCCGATGCGCCATTCGTCCTCGCCCGGCGGCGGAAACCGCACTGACATGGTGTGCATCGCCTCGGAGGCATCGGTCCGGAACGCTACCCCGCCGGCCAGCGCCAGGCGTCCAATCAGTGGAACGCGGCCGAGCGAGGCGGTTCGGGATAGCTCCACGGCCTGCCCGGCGCTCGTGAACCAGCCCGCGCCACAGCCGTTCTCTGATTGGCGGGGCGGCAAATCCGGCTGCATCCCGTCCGCCAGGCCGACGGCCGCCACAGCCCGCTCCTGGCTCATCGGCCGCTCGCGCGACAGCCAGCCGCCGGAGAACGGGAATGCGCCTGTGATGCCGACCACCACCGCGCCGATCACGCCCAGGCCCACCAAGGCCATGCCCCATCCGAGGGCGCTCGATCTGTCCGGACCTTCCGGTGGCATGAAAGCCCCGTCATCACAGTTGCTATTAAGGTCCGTTCGGTCCGGGGGGACAGGCTGCATCATAGCACCCGGAGGCGGGTCAGCCCCTCGCTCGAAAGGGCGGCGCATTGCGGAACTGTCGTTGGCAGGGTCATGAAGGGGGTCTTGCACGCGCATGATTTTGGGGTGGGCCGGCCGGATGTAAGCGGGACGGCTGTGGTGGGTCGACTACCTAACTCTATGATTACGCCCGGCGCATGTGGCCCCTTGGTCGAATATGCGACCAAGATCTCGGCGGATTCCGGGCCTTTCCTCCTCTCGCCGCCGCATGACGGCCGCGAAACATGAAATTGTGGCAAACAGATGCGATTTGGTGACAATCGTCGTCATGCGCCCCGCTTGCGGCGTCATCAGCCCCGATTCCGCCGTGGCGAGCGTGCTGTGGGCGTCGCGTTTGCTTGCTGCGCGACATCGGCATGAGCCAAACTCCAGCCATGTCGATTCCCATCCAAGTCCGCCGCCTGCCTCACGCCGAGGGCCTTCCGCTGCCATCCTATGCGACCGCCGGCGCTGCCGGGATGGACCTGCTGGCCGCTGTCAGCGACCCGATCTCGATCGGGCCCGGCGAGCGCAAGCTGATTCCGACCGGCCTCACAATCGCCCTGCCGCCCGGTTACGAACTGCAGGTCCGCCCGCGCTCTGGGTTGGCCCTGCGCCATGGAATCACCCTGCCGAATACGCCGGGGACGATCGACGAGGACTATCGGGGCGAAATCGGGGTCATCCTTTTGAACGCCGGAACCGAAACATTCACCGTCAAGCGGGGTGCCCGCATCGCTCAGGCCGTCCTGGCCCCGGTCAGCCGAGCTGTGTGGCATCAGGTGGAGAGTTTGGATCTTACGGCGCGCAACGCCGGTGGGTTTGGCAGCACTGGGACGGCCTGACCTCGCTCATTTTTCGCAGAAAGTTGATCGAAACATGGTATGAATTGGCACCTGTTGCTGTAGGGTAAGAGTGTCGGGGCCGGAAGGACGCCTGCCTCGCTGCAGGGGAACAGACTCATGTCCACGCAGCTCGCCCAATTCGAACTGACCCAGTCGGCCACCTCTGAAATCATCGCCCATCAGGTGGCGCAGAACGATTTCCGCGACGCTGACCTGCTCGATTCTGGCAACCCAACGAGCATCGTTAGGGGGATTGTCAGCGCGGTCCTGATCGCCACGCCGTTCTGGATGCTATTCGCTTTCGCACTTTACCTGTTGATTTAACGGCGTCCCGGTCGGACCCAAGCCGTTCAGGAACCTGACAAAAAGATCACAATCGTTTTTGATTGACCCGACCCAGCCGGTTGGTCTTCTCAATGCCTATGCGTCACATCCTGGCTGCGAGTCTTCTGCTGGGGCTGTTGGTCACGCCATCCGGGGCCCAGCCCTTGCCGCGCAACGTGGTCGATCACTTCTTCATGTCGAGCGACGGCGTACGGCTGCATTACCTGGAGGCGGGCCCCCCGACCGCTCACACATTGGTATTCGTGCCGGGGTGGACCATGCCGGCCTGGATCTTCATGCCGCAGATCCAGATGTTCTCCCGCCACTATCATGTCATCGCGTTCGACCCGCGTGGGCAGGGCGACTCGGCTGTCCCGGCCAACGGCTACGAGCCAATCCGCCGTGGCCGCGATGTGGCTGAACTGATTGAGCGATTGTCAGGCCGGGTGGTTGTGATCGGATGGTCGCTGGGGGTGCTGGATACGCTGGCCTCGATCCACGTCGCTGGCGACCAGCGGTTGGCGGTG
>NZ_JBYRFX010001040.1:0-3737 GCF_057815775.1 Inquilinus sp. | reverse complement strand
AGTTCATCGCTGTCGCCCTTCGGGCCGACGCGGGCGACATGGAGCCGGTCGTCGGGCAGCGGTTGCTGCATGGCAATCGCCTCCTCGACCGGTGCCGTCAGCCAGGCCTGCCACCGATCCGGCGACAGGATCACCGGCATCGCCTTTTCATGGATCGGCTTGACGATGCTGTTCGCCTCGGTGGTCAGGAAGGAGAACAGCTTGTGCTCACCCTCGATAGGGTCCTTCTTGGTGCCACGGGCTCCCGTCCACGGGCGCCAGATCCCCGCGAACCCGAAAACCGGCCGCGGGTTCGGGGTGCCGTCCTTCACAGCAAACCACGCAACGGGCTTCTTCTTGGTGACCGGATCCGGCTCGGGCATGTACTCGCTGAAGGCCGTGGCCGGCACGACCACGCGCCACTCCGGCTTCAACCATCCCTTCCAGAAGTTGCTGGAGAGGTTGCGGACGTTCGTCACATAGGAGGGGTTCGGGCCGACCGGGGGGAAGCCCCAGCGCATCATGTCCAGGCGGCGGCTGCCGCTGCCATCAAGGCGCACGACCGGTGCCAGGTAGTCCGGGAACACCGAAGCCATCCCGGCGAAGTTGCCGAGATCGACATCGAGGGCCTCAGCCACCCTGCGAAGTTCATCCTGGGTCGAGTTCACGGCATAGAGATTGCACATCAGCACCTCCCGATCAGATCATGGTGCACGGATTCTCGCGGATGCGAAACTTCGCCTCTACGGCCTCGCACCGACGCGCTTTTTGATGGTGATGTGCCATTTTTGGGATTCGCGTGATTCGCTGTTTGTTCTAGAATCGGCTTATGCCGATCCGCCCCCAACATCGTTTCCTCTATCCCATCGACTGGCCGATCCTCTCCAAGGCCATCAGGTTTGGTCGCGCCAAGGGGCGGTGCGAGTGTTGCCGGCGACGCCATGGCGCAGAGATCCGCCAACTGCCTGATGGACGCTAGTTCGACGCCGAAGCTGGATTTTGGCGCGACGACCACGGCGGCGCAGCTCCGGATCCGACGTTTTTCGAGTTGGTGAGCGTCGTCGTCAAGCGCGTGGTGTTGGCCGCCTGCCATGTAAATCACGATCGAAGCAACTGTTCGGATAACAATCTCGCCGGCTGGTGCGGGCGGTGCCATCTTCGGCATGACCGCCCCGAGCACCTTCGGCAGCGGCGGTTGACATATCTCCGGCGCCGCGCGATCGGCGACCTGTTCGATGGCCTTTATCCGATCCTTTGATTTTGCCTGACCCCTGCTATGAAGCTGCACACGGTGGCCCGGGTCATCCCCAGTACCTCTGTCGCGGACCACTCGTGCGCGGGTTGCCGCCGGCGGCGATATAGGCTAGGCGGCCCGCTTTGGTGACCGGAAGCCATTCAATGGTCACGCCATTGCTGCTGCGGCTGCGCTCCGGCTGGATCCAGCCATGGCGTTCGATGCTCTTCTTCGTCCGGGTGGGCACCCGGTAGATCGGTCCGACCCGCCACCCGGTATCGTCCGAGCCCCAGACCATAGGCTTGAACCCTGAGGTAAACAGGGTGTGCAAGACCTCGTATTGGGCTGGTGACATAGTCACGAGGATGGTCCGGAATCAGCTGTCGCCCAGATAACGGTCCGGCGAGCCGGTCGGTGCCGCCCGGCTATTTCTATCATTCACGGCTCTGGCATGTCGGCCTCGTCGCGGCGCAGGCGCCGAGCAGCTGCCCTATGCTCATCTCTCGACAAGGGTCTCCGTCCGGACCCGGCACGTCCCGGACCAGGCCGGGACTGGGCTCTACTGCGCTAGGCGCCGCGGGCGCCAAGCTCCGCCGAGCCGCCAAACGGCGTCTCGGCCCTCCGGGTGACGATCCCTCGCGCAAGCTGTTGGTGCCGGCGATGCCGGCCAGCTGATCAGCGTGGCCGAGGCCGCGCCCGTCGGAGGGGTGGAGAGGCGCTGCCGTCTACCCCCTCCGGCATGCCGCCTACAGCCACGCCAGCCCGCGCCAGGCGCAGGGCATAGCCCCGCCCCTGATCGCAGCCTCGCGCGGCCCGGCCGCATGCACCTCCCCTACTCCGCCCTCGCCGGGAGCACGCGGTTGCGTGCGCAACCGCAAATCGAAGAAGGGCAGAATGTTCAAGATCACCCATCCCCGGCTGACCACCCTGCTCCGCATCCGCTGCTGCCTGTCGCTGACCGAGGCACTGGCCTGCATCGACCTGCATCGCGCAGCGCGGCGCCAGGGCGGCCAGGATGCCGAGGGCGGCCCGGAGGCCGTGGCTCGCATCGGCGGCCCCTCCGAGGCCATCCGGAGTGCCCTGGCGTGCCGGACGCGCTCGCTGATGGTCCGCCGCATCCGCGCATCCCTCGGCGTCATGGCGCTGCCGTAAGGCGGCGCCCTCACCGCCGCATCATTCCCAAGCTCACCAGGAGACAGCCCGTGACCATTCAGATGATTCCGCTCAACCTGCTGACCATCGCCCCGGAGAACGTGCGCAAGACGGCCGTGGGGGCGGATGACGCCCTCGTCGCGCTGATCCGTGCGAAGGGTCTGCTGCAAAACCTCGTCGTGAGGCCGAATGTGGCGCCCAAAGGCAAGAAAAAGGGGCAGCCGGCCGGGACGTATGCCGTCGTGGCCGGTGGCCGCCGCCTGCAGGCCCTGCAACTGCTGGCCGAGGAAGGGCATCACCCGCCCGATCTGCTGGTGCCGTGCAATGTGATCCTGGAGGACGGCATCGGCGTTTCGCTCGCAGAAAATATCGGCCGCAAGGCCATGGAGCCCCTGGACGAGTTCGATGCCTTCGCGGCCATGCTGGACGACGGCAAGGGCGAGGACGAGATCGCGCGCCAATTCGGCGTGACGGTCGTGCATGTCCGGCAGCGGATGAAGCTGGCCCGCGTCAGCCCCGTGATCCGTGCCGCCTTCCAGGCCGACGAAATCAACCTCGACACCTTGAAGGCATACACCCTGACCGACGACTTCGCC
Organism: Inquilinus sp.; assembly: GCF_057815775.1. NCBI lineage: Bacteria > Pseudomonadati > Pseudomonadota > Alphaproteobacteria > Rhodospirillales > Rhodospirillaceae > Inquilinus > Inquilinus sp. The sequence goes on along the minus strand of NZ_JBYRFX010001040.1, from coordinate 776 downwards.
CGGCAGGAGGAGGTGTTCCAGGCTGGATGGCAGGGAACCGACCCCTATCATGTCCGCCGGATGTTGCTGGGCCAGAAGTTGAGCGCGACGAGCAAGGTGGTGAAGTTCGTCGGCCTCGATGCCTATGAGGCTGCCGGCGGCGTCATCACCCGCGATCTGTTCGGCGAGAGCCCGGACTGCATCGAGGATCCGGCGCTGATCGAGCGGATGGCCCGTGAGAAGCTGAGGGCCCAGGCCGACGCCCTGATTGCCGAAGGCTGGGCCTGGATCGAGTCCGTCGACGCGATCACCTGGGATCTGCGGCGGACCTGCACCGAGCTTAAGGCCAACCGGCCACACCTATCGGAGCAGGAGCATGCCGAGGCCGAAGTGCTGACCGCCGAACTGGACGAGCTGGACGAGGATGATGACGGCGAGCGGGTCGCCGAGATCCATGCCCGTCTCTCTGAACTGGACCAGAAGGTCGCCGCGACCACGTGGTCGGCCGAACAGAAGGCCGCCGGCGGAGGCTGGGTCGCGATCGGCCATGACGGGATCCTGACGGTTGAGCTTGGCTGGGTCCGTCGTGAACCTCGGTCCGACGAGGATGCTGAAGCCGCCGGTCAGACGAGTACGGCGACACGGGAGCCCGAGCGGGCCGATCCCCCGGTTCCCGGCCATTCCTGGGCGCTGGTCGAGGATATGAGCGCCCATCTCACGGCCGCCTTGCAAGCCGAGTTGGTGGAGCGGCCCGACCTCGCATACCTGCTGCTGCTGCACTCGCTGGTGCTCGACAT
>NZ_JBYRFX010001039.1:0-16346 GCF_057815775.1 Inquilinus sp. | reverse complement strand
ACACCTCCCCGACCGGCCAGCCCGCCGCCCCCACCGCAAGCATGGACGCCACCGCAGGCACCGATGCCGCCCGCCGCCCCGGCCCGGGCGGCGCTGTCGGAGGACAGGACCGGCACAACGACGCCGGCCGTCTACATCGTGATCGGCTTCGCCAAGGGCCGCGACCGCCGGCAGGCGGGATGGCAGCGGCTGCCGGACCAGGGCTTTCCCAACCGGCGCCTAGCCGAGACCTGCGCCCAGCGGCTGATCGATCGCGGCCGGGCCGTCGGGGCGATGGTCGCGCGCCAGGCCGTCAGCGCCGATGCCGACATCGCGGACGACGCGACGATCCTGATGCAGCTGGGCACCCTGCCGGCCGATCTGCTGGACGCCTGACGCAGACAGGGCGCCCCGGGGCGCCCGGTCTGTCGTAATTCTGATGGATGGAAGCGGGCCGACCGCGACCTCAGAGGCCGTTTGGAAATGCGCTGGTGTGAGTCCGGCTGGCGGTGGCTTCGAGAACCGGCGCGCAGCGGACGTTTGGTCCGTGAGCACCGGAAGCGGAGAAGCCGCCACCAGACGGCCGCACCAGGTGCATTTACAAATGGTCTCTCAGTGGACGCCGCTCAGCTCCCGCAGGCTGTGCCGGGCGCGGCAGAGACGCGAGCGGATGGTGCCGAGCGGCACGCCGAGGGTCTCCGCCGCCTCGTCATAGGACGCGCCGCCGACCGCGACGATCTCGAGCACCAGGCGGTGATCCTCGCTCAGCTGCGGCCAGGACTTGGTGACCCGGGCGATGTCGACCGCCTGCTCCTGTGTCATCGGCACGGCAATCTCGCAATCCTCGATCGGCACCATGCTGGCGGCACGGTTCGACGCGCCGACGAATTTCGACAGGAAGATCCGCCGCATCACCACTACCATCCAGGCCATCAGGTTGGTACCCGGCTGCCACAGATGGAACTTGGAAAAGGCCCGCATCAGGGTTTCCTGCAGCAGGTCTTCCGCGTCGGCCCGGTTGCGGGTCAGCGATGTGGCGCAGCGGCGCAGATCCGGGATCCTGGGCGACACCAGAGCCGAGAATTCCGCCGACTGCTTCTCTGTGGTGATGGTCGTCATATCTGGCCCTTTCCTGCGGGATCGCGCTGTGCGAGCGGACAAAGCTGTGGCGTCTTCGGAATCGCCTGGCCTCGACAATCGAGACCCAAGCCGCCGAAGTTCACGCCCCTGTTCTTGCTATCGTCTTCGTCTTGCGATCGAGATGACGACAAAACGCCCGACCCCGGCCACTGTTCCGCCAAAATTCGCCGAAATCGCAACCGGGTATACTGAACGTCATCGCCATCACTTGGCAGATCTCAGAATACCGCCGCCTCGCGTCGCTTGACTTAACATATGTTAGAGAAAAATTTATTTGCTTCGGATCATCCGTCAATCGCGAGCACACGCTCAATACCGCATCAGAACTATCATTTGTTAGACAGCCCATCGGAGTTGCCGGGCCGAGCCGCCTGCCCGGCAATCATCGGACAATGGATTCCCGCTTCCGCAGCCACCATTGCCTAGCGTATGGAGAAATCACGCCGCCGGGCCGTCAGGCCCGGATGGAATGTCGAGGTTCGGGGCCCGCCCCCGCCAAGATCCGTCGCGTTCGACGATGGAGAGTGCCAGCGCGTCTCGCGTTGGCATCGAACAGGAGAAGGCACAGGGAATGCTCAAGAAGTATATTGTGGCGACGGCGGCGAGCGTTTTGGCTCTCACGGCCGCGGCATATGCCCCTTCGGCGTCTGCTCAGCAGGCGAAGGAAGAAGTCGAGGTCATGCATTGGTGGACCTCCGGCGGCGAGGCGGCGGCCCTCAACGTGCTGAAGGAACAGCTGCAGACGGAAGGCGTGTCGTGGAAGGACGCGCCGGTGGCCGGCGGCGGCGGCGATGCGGCCATGACCGCGCTGCGCGCCCGCGTCACGGCCGGCGACAAGCCGACCTCGGTCCAGCTGCTCGGCACCGCCATTCATGACTGGGCTGAGCAGGGCGTCCTGGCGGACCTGACCCCGCTGGCCGAGAAGGAGCATTGGGCCGACCATATTCCGGAGGCCATCCAGGCGTTCTCGAAGTATGACGGCAAGTGGGTCGCGGCCCCGGTCGACATCCACCGCACCAACTGGCTGTGGATCAACAAGAAGCTGCTCGACAAGGTCGGCGGCAAGGCCCCGACCAACTGGGAAGAATTCCAGGCCCTGGCCAAGAAGTTCAAGGACGCCGGGATCACCCCGCTCGCCCATGGCGGCCAGCCCTGGCAGGAATCGACGATTTTCGACGCCATCGTCGTCTCGGTCGGCGGCAACGACTTCTACAAGCAGGCGTTCGTCGACCTCGACCCGGCGGCGCTGGGCGGCGACACCATGCAGAAGGCGTTCGACCAGTTCCGCGTGCTGCGCGGCTGGGTCGACCCCAACTTCTCCGGCCGCGACTGGAACCTGGCCTCGGCCATGGTGATCAACGGCGAAGCCGGCATGCAGGTGATGGGCGACTGGGCCAAGGGCGAGTTCATCAAGGCCGGGCTGAAGCCGGGCATCGATATCGTCTGCGTCCCGTACCCGGGTAGCGAGAAGGCGTTCCTGTTCAACAGCGACCAGTTCGCGATGTTCAGCCTGGACGACAAGACCCGGCAGGACGCGCAGCAGAAGCTGGCCAGCGCTATCGAAAGCCCGAGCTTCCAGGAAAGCTTCAACCTGGTGAAGGGCTCGATCCCGGCCAACACCGAAGTGAAGCCGGACAAGTTCGACCCCTGCGGCCAGAAGTCGATGGCCGACCGGGATGCGTTCAAGACCACCGGCGGCATGCTGCCCAGCCTGGCGCATGGCCATGCAGCCTCCGCCGCGGTCAAGGGCGCGGTCTACGACGTCGTCACGAATTTCTTCAATTCGAACCAGTCCTCCGCCGATGCGGCGAAGGCCCTGGTCGACGCCGTGGCGCTCGCCAAGTAAAGCGAGAGACGGGGGCCGCGTTCAGCGCGGCCCCCGCTTCCCGACCAGCCCCCGTGTGCCGACCCGGCGGACAATCCGCCGGTTTGTCGGTGCATAGCCCGTTCAGACCACCAGTGCCGAGGGCCCGCCGATGGCCGTGATCTCCGAACCTGCCCGTGCGGGTCGACGATCCCCATACGATTGGCTCCAGACGATTCTTCCCAAGCTCGTTCTGGCGCCTTCCTTTGCCGTGACCATCATCTGCGTCTACGGCTTCATCCTGTTCACCCTGTACCTGTCCTTCACCAGCTCGACGATGCTGCCCAGCTTCAACTGGGCGGGCACCATCCAGTACCAGAAGCTGTGGGCGGACCCGAAATGGTACATCTCGCTCGCCAATCTGGGGATCTACGGCGTCCTGTATATCGGCATCAGCACGGCGATCGGCCTGTTGCTGGCAATCCTGCTGGACCAGCGGATCCGGGTCGAAGGGGCGCTGCGGACCATCTACCTCTACCCGATGGCGATCTCCTTCATCGTCACCGGCACGGCGTGGAAGTGGATCCTCAACCCCGGCCTCGGCCTCGACAAGCTGATGCATGACCTGGGCTGGACCAGCTTCACCTTCGACTGGCTGATCGACGGCAACATGGCGATCTACACCATCGTCATCGCCGGCGTCTGGCAGTCCTCCGGCTTCGTCATGGCGATGTTCCTGGCAGGGCTGCGCGGGGTCGACAGCGACATCCTGAAGGCGGCGGCGATCGACGGCGCCACCCTGCCGCAGACCTACCGGCGGATCATCATCCCGCTGATGCGGCCGGTGTTCCTGTCGGCCTTCGTGGTCTCCGCCCATCTCGCGATCAAGAGCTTCGACCTGGTCATGGCGCTGACGGCGGGCGGGCCTGGCACCTCGACCTGGATGCCGGCCCTGTACATGTACAGCCTGACCTTCACCCGCAACCAGATGGGCCTCGGCGCCGCCAGCGCCGTCATCATGCTGGCGACGATCAGTGCGATCATCGTGCCGTATCTCTATTCCGAGCTGCGGGGTGGCCGCCGTGACTGAAGCCTCGATCATGGTCCCCGGCCCGCGCTCGACCCTGTCGGTCATGCTGCGCTGGCTGCTGTTCGCCATCCTCGGCATCTTCGCCCTGATCTACCTGTTCCCGCTGTTCGTCATGGTCGTCACCTCGCTGAAGACGCTGGACGAGGTGCGCAGCGGCAACCTGCTGTCGCTGCCGCAGGAGCCGACGATCCAGCCCTGGATCAGCGCCTGGAGCACCACCTGCGTCGGCCTGACCTGCGAGGGGCTGAAGGGCTACTTCCTCAACTCGATCCTGATGACGGTGCCGGCGGTGGCGATCTCGGCCGTGGTCGGCGCCCTCAACGGCTATGTCCTGACCAAATGGCGGTTCAAGGGCGACGGCATCGTCTTCGCCCTGATCCTGTTCGGCTGCTTCATCCCGTTCCAGATCGTGCTGCTGCCGATGGCGCGGACGCTGGGGCTGCTCGGCCTCGCCTCCTCCACCCCGGGGCTCGTCTTCGTCCACGTGGTCTACGGGCTGTGCTTCACCACGCTGTTCTTCCGCAACTACTACGCCGCGTTCCCGGACGACCTGGTGAAGTCGGCGATGATCGACGGCGCCGGCTTCTTCCGCATCTTCTGGCGGATCCTGCTGCCGAATTCGATCCCGATCATCGTGGTCACGGTGATCTGGCAGTTCACCAACATCTGGAACGACTTCCTGTTCGGCGTGTCGTTCGCCGGCGGCGGCAGCGCCATGCCGGTCACGGTGGCGCTGAACAACATCGTCAACAGCTCGACCGGCGTGAAGGAATACAATGTCGACATGGCCGCGGCGATCATCGCCGCCCTGCCGACGCTAGTCGTCTACGTGCTCGCCGGCCGCTACTTCGTGCGCGGCCTGATGGCGGGCGCGGTGAAGGGATAACCGCACCATGGCCTCTCTTACGATCCAGAACGTCATCAAGCGCTACGGCGCGATCGAGATCCTCAAGGGGATCGACATCGACATCACCGATGGCGAGTTCCTGGTGCTGGTCGGCCCTTCGGGCTGCGGCAAGTCCACCCTGCTGAACATGATCGCCGGGCTGGACACCATCACCGACGGCACCATCGCCATCGACGGCCAGCGGGTGAACGAGCTGCACCCCAAGGACCGCGACATCGCCATGGTGTTCCAGTCCTACGCCCTGTACCCGAACATGACGGTTGAGCAGAACATCGGCTTCGGGCTGGAGATGCGCGGCGTGCCGAAGGACAAGCGGGACGAAGCCATCGCCAAGGTCGGCAAGCTGCTGCAGATGGAGCATCTGCTGAAGCGCAAGCCCAGCCAGCTGTCCGGCGGCCAGCGCCAGCGCGTGGCGATGGGCCGTGCCCTGGTGCGCGACCCCAAGGTCTTCCTGTTCGACGAGCCGCTGTCGAACCTGGACGCCAAGCTGCGGGTCGAGATGCGGACCGAGATCAAGAAGCTGCACCAGCGCCTGAAATCGACCATCGTCTACGTCACCCACGACCAGATCGAGGCGATGACGCTGGCCACCCGGATCGCGGTGATGCGGGCGGGCGAGCTGCAGCAGCTGGGCACGCCGCGGGAGATCTACGACACCCCGGCCAACATGTTCGTCGCCGGCTTCATGGGGTCACCGCCGATGAACCTGATCAAGGCCACGGTGGTCGACCGGGACAGCGGCCCGCATGCCGCCATCCACCGGCTGCGCGATGAGGAGATCGTGCTGCCGCTGCCGGCCAATGACGGGCTGCGCGGCGCCGCCGGGCGCGAGATCATCCTGGGCCTGCGGCCGGAGAACATCACCGACCCGCAAAGCGCCACCGGCTATGTCGGCCCGGCGCTGGAGACCGACTGCATGATCGAGGTGACGGAGCCGACCGGCCCGGACCTGATCGCGGTGGTCGAGATGGGCGGGAAGGAGGTGCTGGCCCGCCTGCGCCCCGATGCCGATGCCCAGGCCGGCCAGCGCACCCGACTGGTGTTCGACATGGGCAAGGCCGTGGTGTTCGACGCCGGCACCGAGGCGCGCATCGCATGATGCCGCTTCACATCGGATTGATCGGCTACGGCCCCGCCGCCCGTGTCTTCCACGGACCGCTGATCGCTGCCTGCCCCGGCGCCGCGCTGGCCGGGGCTGCGGTGCGCCACCCCGAGGCGGTGACCGACGCGCCGGAGGGCCTGACGCTGACGACGGTCGACGCCATGCTGGCCGACCCCACGGTCGAGGCCGTGGTGGTGGCGACGCCGAGCGGCAGCCACCACGCCGTCGCTCGCCAGGCGCTGGAGGCCGGCAAGCATGTCGTGGTCGACAAGCCGGTCACCGTGACCACGGCCGAGGCCGACGATTTGATCGCCCTGGGCGCGGCGCAGCGGCGGGTGCTGACCGTGTTCCACAACCGGCGCTGGGACGGCGACTTCCTGGCGCTGCAAGACCTGATCGCGGCCGGCCGGCTGGGCACCGTCCACAGCTTCGAATCCAACTACGACCGCTTCCGGCCGACCGTGCGGGTGCGCTGGCGCGAACAGGCCGTTCCCGGCTCGGGCCTGCATTACGACCTCGGCTCGCATCTGATCGACCAGGCGCTGGTGCTGTTCGGCCGGCCCGACCTGGTGCGGGCGGAGCTGCGCGCCATCCGCGCCGGCGCCGAGGCGGTGGACGACGCCATCTTCACTCTCGGCTTCGGCCGGGTGCGTGCCCTGCTGCGCTGCCGGATCCTGGCGGCCGAGCCGAGCCCGCGCCTGGTCGTCCAGGGCAGCTTGGCGACCTTCCGCAAGCAGGAGATCGACCCGCAAGAGGATCATCTGCGCGCCGGCACCGCCCAGACCGGGCCGGAGACCGGCTGGCTGACGCAGGGGCGGGAGACCGGCCCGCCCGAGGCGGAACGGCTGGCGATCGCCCCTGGCCGCTACGGCGCCTTTTATGACGGCTTCGTCGCCGCCGTGCGCGACGGTGCCCCGCCGCCGGTCGACCCGCGCGACGGCCGCGACGTCATCCGGGTGATCGAGGCCGCGATCGAAAGCTCCGCCACCGGCCGTGACGTCCGGCTGGACTGGCCGGTCCTCCACCGCGCTTGACAGCAGGGGAGCCGCCTTCCGACACTCCCGCCGCCCAAGAGCATAAGAAGGCGGCGGAGGCAGGATGAACGACGGAACCGAGGCGAGCCGGCTGACCGGCGGACCGGACTACAAGCCGCTGGACGAGGGCACGATCCGCCCCTATCTCGCCACGCTGCCGGCGATCCGCGAGGCGCTGGGCGGCGACCCCACGGGATGGCAGGTCACCGAGGTCGGCGACGGCAACCTGAACCTCGTGTTCATCGTCCGCGGCGCCGCCGGTGGACTGGTGGTGAAGCAGGCCCTGCCCTATGTCCGGCTGGTCGGCGACAGCTGGCCGCTGCCGCTGGACCGCGCCTGGTTCGAATGGCACGCACTGTCGGAACAGGCCCGGCACGTGCCGCATCTGCTGCCGACCCTGCACCATTTCGATCCCGGCATGGCGCTGATCGTGATGGAGTGGCTGACGCCGCACATCATCCTGCGCAAGGGGTTGATCGCCGGCACCCGCTATCCCCTGCTGGCCGGGCATATGGCGGAGTTCCTGGCCCAGACGCTGTTCAAGACCTCGGATCTGTACGTCCCCGCGGCCGAGAAGAAGCCGAAGATGGCGCCGTTCTGCGGCAACACCGCCCTGTGCAAGATCACCGAGGATCTGGTCTTCACCGACCCGTACCGGATCGCGAAGCTGAACCGCTGGACCACGCCGCAGCTGGACGGCATCGCGGCCGAGTTCCGCGCCGATGCCGCCGCCAAGGTGGCGGCGCAGGAACTGAAATGGGCGTTCCTGACCCGGGCCGAGGCGCTGGTGCATGGCGATCTGCACACCGGGTCGATCATGGTGACGGCAACAGACAGCCGCGCCATCGACCCGGAATTCGCCTTCTACGGCCCGATGGGCTTCGACATCGGCGCCCTGCTGGCGAATTTCTTCCTGGCCTATTTCGCGCAAGCCGGCCACGCCACGGCGGCGGATGACCGCGCCGATTATCGCAGCTGGCTGCTGGTGCAGGCCGAGACGATCTGGTCCGGCTTCGAGAAACGGTTCCTGGAGCTGTGGCGGGCCGAGGGCCGGGGCGATGCCTTCAGCCGCGACCTGTTCGCCGATGGCGACGGCGCCCTGGCGCTGGACGCGCATCGCAAGGCCACCATGGCGCGGCTGTTCCGCGACACCGTCGGCTTTGCCGGCGCCAAGATGGTCCGGCGCATCCTGGGCCTAGCCCATGTCGCCGACCTCGAGAGCATCGCCGACCCGGATCTGCGCGCGGCCTGCGAGACCAAGGCACTGCGCCTGGCCCGCGCTTTCCTGGTCGAACGCGACCGCTTCACTGGCACGGCCGACCTGCGGCACGCGGCCGAGACCATTTTCCGCGAGGACTGAAACATGAAAATCGATGGCAAGTCCTACCGCACCATCTGGCCGGCCGAGGATGGCTGGCGCGTCGAGATCATCGACCAGACGAAGCTGCCGCACGGTTTCGAGACGATCACGCTGGAGAGCGAGGACCAGGCGGCGCACGCCATCCGCAGCATGCAGGTGCGCGGTGCGCCGCTGATCGGCGCCACCGGCGCCTACGGCCTGGCGCTGGCGCTGCGCGCCGACCCGTCCGATGCCGGGCTGGCCGGGGCCTATGACCGGCTGCTGGCGACCCGGCCGACCGCGGTCAATCTGCGCTGGGCGCTGGACGACGTCCGCGGCCGGGTGGCACCGCTGAAGCCGGCGGAGCGGGCAGCAGCAGCCTATCGCCGCGCCGCCGAGATCTGCGACGACGATGTCGCCACCTGCCGCGCCATCGGCGAGCACGGCCTGGCGGTGTTCCGCGACATCTGGGAGAAGAAGGGCCGGCCGGAGCGCCTGAACGTGCTGACCCATTGCAATGCCGGCTGGCTGGCGACGGTCGATTGGGGCACCGCGCTGGCGCCGATCTACCTGGCGCATGATGGCGGGCTGCCGATCCATGTCTGGGTCGACGAGACCCGGCCGCGCAACCAGGGTGCCAGCATCACCGCCTTCGAACTGGGCCGCCACGGCGTGCCGCACACCGTGATCGCCGACAATGTCGGCGGCCACCTGATGCAGCACGGCCTGGTCGATGTCTGCATCGTCGGCACCGACCGCACCACCGCCAGCGGCGACGTCTGCAACAAGATCGGCACCTATCTGAAGGCGCTGGCGGCGCATGACAACGGCGTGCCGTTCTATGTCGCCCTGCCCTACACCACGATCGACTGGACCCTGAGCGACGGCATCCGCGAGATCGAGATCGAGCAGCGCGACCCGCGCGAGCTGAGCCACATCACCGGCCGCACCGCCGATGGCCGGATCGAGACGGTGGGGATCCTGCCGGAAGGCAGCGCGGCCGCGAATTGGGCCTTCGACGTCACCCCGGCACGCTATGTCACCGGGCTGATCACCGAACGCGGCGTCTGCACCGCCAGCCGCGAGGGCCTGGCTGGACTGTATCCAGACCGCGCCGCCTGATCGGCGCCCCCCAACTGCCAACGACAAAACATAAAGGGAGAGCTTCATGACCCGCCTGCTGTCCGCCACGGCCCTGGCCATCGCCCTGGCCGCTTGCATGGCCTCGGCCCAAGCCAAGACGCTGGTCTATTGCTCCGAAGGCAGCCCGGAGAACTTCAACCCGCAGATCAACACCACGGGCATCAGCTTCGACGCATCGACCCCGATCTATGACGGGCTGGTGGCGTTCGAGCGGGGCGGCACCAAGGTGGTGCCGGCGCTGGCCGAATCCTGGACCGTGTCCGATGACGGCACGGTCTACACCTTCCATCTGCGCCACGGCGTGAAGTGGCATTCGAACGAAGCCTTCACGCCGACGCGGGATTTCAACGCCGATGACGTGCTGTTCTCGTTCAACCGGATGTGGAAGGACGACAGCCCCTATCACAAGGTTTCGGGCGGGTCCTACGACTACTTCGGCGACATGGGCATGCCGGCGCTGCTGAAATCGATCGACAAGGTCGACGACTACACGGTGAAGTTCACTCTGACCCGGCCGGAGGCGCCGTTCATTGCCGACATGGCCATGAACTTCGCCCAGATCCTGTCGGCGGAATATGCCGATGCGATGATGAAGGCCGGCACACCGGAGGAGGTCGACCAGACCCCGATCGGCACCGGGCCGTTCCGCTTCGTGCAGTACTTGCCGGATTCGCTGATCCGCTACAAGGCGTTCGACCAGGCCTGGAGCGGGCGCGAGAAGATCGACACGCTAGTCTTCGCCATCACCCCGGATGCGGCGGTGCGCTACGCCAAGCTGAAGGCCAATGAGTGCCAGGTGATGCCGTCGCCGAACCCGGCCGATCTGGCGGAGATGGAGAAGAACCCCGAGGTAACAGTGGTCAGCCAGGCCGGGCTGAACACCGGCTACCTCGCCTTCAACACCGCCAAGAAGCCGTTCGACGATGTCCGGGTGCGGCGCGCCATCAACATGGCGGTGAACAAGCAGGCGATTCTCGACGCGGTGTACCAGGGCACCGGCCAGGCGGCGAAGAACCAGATTCCGCCGACGATCTGGTCCTACAACGACAGCATCCAGGACTACAAATACGACCCCGAAGCGGCGAAGACGCTGCTGGCCGAGGCCGGCTATCCCAACGGCTTCGAGACCGATCTGTGGGCGATGCCGGTGCAGCGGCCATACAACCCGAACGCCCAGCGCATCGCCGAGCTGATGCAGGAAGACCTGGCCAAGGTCGGGGTCAAGGCGAAGATCGTGACCTTCGAATGGGGCGAATACCGCAAGCGCGCCCAGGCCGGCGAGCATCAGATGGCCCAGTTCGGCTGGGGCGGCGACAATGGCGACCCCGACAATTTCTTCAACAACCTGCTGGGCTGCGACGCGGCGCGGCAGGGCGGTGGGAATATTGCGAAGTGGTGCGACAAGGATTTCGAGGCGCTGATCCAGAAGGCGAAAATCACCTCCGACCAGACCGAGCGCGCCAAGCTGTACGAACAGGCGCAGGTGATCTTCCACGACCAGGCGCCGTGGCTGCCGATCGCCCATTCCGTGGTCTACCAGCCGATCCGCAAATCGGTGCTGAACTACGTCATCACCCCGGTCCGGCTGCATGACTTCCGCGGTGTCGACATCGCGGAGTAAGCGGCCGCAGTAAGAAACGGGCAGGAAAGTCGCGCCAGACGTTCCTGCCCGTCTCTTTTTAGGATGATGAAGTTACGATCCGCCGGATCGAATCGATATCACTGTCCGGACGGGGTCGACCGCTTGGATTTCCGATCGTCGCGCGTGGAACGATTTTGCCTGCCGCGACCGCACCGATCAGTTGACAGCACCCCCGCCCCCTGCGGTAATCCCGTTCAACCACGGTTTGGGCAATACAGCTATGCGGCGGGCCCGGCCGAAGGATCACCCAGAGGGGAGAGTTTCATGTCCCGTTTCCTGTCCGCCACGGCGATGGCGCTTGTCTTCGCCGCGGGGATGGCGGCGTCGGCCCAGGCCAAGACGCTGGTCTATTGCTCCGAGGGCAGCCCGGAGAACTTCAACCCGCAGATCAACACGACGGGCACCAGCTTCGACGCCTCGCTGCCGGTCTATGACGGGCTGGTGGGATTCAAGCAGGGCACGACCGAGGTGGTTCCGTCGCTGGCCCAGTCCTGGGACGTGTCGGATGACGGCACGGTCTACACCTTCCACCTGCGCAAGGGCGTGAAGTTCCAGTCGAACGACAATTTCAAGCCGACGCGCGACTTCAACGCCGACGATGTGCTGTTCTCGTTCAACCGGATGTGGAAGGAAGATAATCCTTATCACAAGGTGTCAGGCGGGGCGTACGACTACTTCGGCGACATGGGGATGCCGGCGCTGCTGAAGTCGATCGACAAGGTCGACGACTACACCGTCAAGTTCACCCTGACGGGCCCGAACGCGCCCTTCATCGCCAACATGGCGATGGATTTCGCCTCGATCCTGTCGGCCGAATATGCCGATTCCCTGCTGAAGGCCGGCACGCCGGAGCAGATCGACCAGGTGCCGGTCGGCACCGGCCCGTACCTGTTCGTGCAGTACCAGCCGGATGCGCTGATCCGCTACAAGGCCTTCGACCAGTACTGGGGCGGCAAGGAGAAGATCGACAACCTGGTCTTCGCCATCACCCCGGACGCGGCGGTGCGCTACGCCAAGCTGCAGGCCGGCGAATGCCAGATCATGGCCTATCCGAACCCGGCCGACATTCCGGCGATGAAGAAGGACGCCGCGCTGACCGTGCTGCAGAAGCCGGGCCTCAACGTCGGCTATGTCGCCATCAACGTTCAGAAGAAGCCGTATGACGACGTGCGCGTCCGCCAGGCGGTCAACATGGCGGTGAACAAGCAGGCGATCATCGACGCGGTCTACCAGGGCACCGGCCAGGCGGCGAAGAACCCGATCCCGCCGACGATGTGGTCCTACGACGACAGCATCAAGGATTACCCGTACGACCCCGAAGGGGCCAAGAAGCTGCTGGCCGAGGCCGGCTAACCCAACGGCTTCGAGACCGACCTGTGGGCGATGCCGGTGCAGCGCCCCTACAACCCGAACGCCCAGCGAATCGCCGAGCTGATGCAGAACGATTTCGCCAAGGTCGGCATCAAGGCGAAGGTCGTGTCCTACGAATGGGGCGAGTACCGCAAGCGCGCCCAGAATGGCGAGCATCAGCTGGAGCAGATCGGCTGGTCGGGCGACAATGGCGACCCGGACAACTTCCTGAACAACCTGCTGGGCTGCGATGCGGCACGGCCGGGCGGGTCGAACACCTCGAAGTGGTGCGACAAGGCCTTCAACGACCTGATCCTGAAGGCGCAGTCGATTTCCGACCAGGCCGAGCGCACCAAGCTGTACCAGCAGGCCCAGGTGATCTTCCACGACCAGGCGCCCTGGATTCCGATCGCGCATTCGGTCGTGACCGAAGTCACCGCCAAGAGCGTCAGCGGCTATCAGATCAGCGCCGTCGGCCTGCACGACTTCCGCGGCGCCGACATCGCTGAGTAAGCAAGGTTATGGGGGAGCCGGGCGGGGGAGCAGGGGGATGCTCCTCCGCCCGCGTCTTTTTCAACAGACGAGATCATGTTCCGTTTCATCCTGACACGCCTCGCCATGGCGGTGATCGCCTTCCTGGGCATCACCGCGCTGAGCTTCTTTCTGATCCGCGCCGTCCCCGGCGACCCGGTCGAGGTGCGCGCCGGCGAGCGTGGCATCAGCCCGGAGCGCCACGCCGTGCTGATGCACGACATGGGCCTGGACCGGCCGGTGGCGGTGCAGTTCGTGTCCTATATCGGCGAGGTGCTGCAGGGCGACCTGGGGTCCTCGATGGTGACGCGGCGGCCGGTGCTGGGCGAATTCCTGAAGCTGTTCCCGGCGACGGTGGAGCTCGGCATCTGCGCCATGATCTTCGCCGTGGTGCTGGGCCTGCCGGCCGGCATCATCGCCGCCACCCGAAGATCGAGCCCGATCGACCACGGCATCATGGGCGCCAGCCTGACCGGCTATTCCATGCCGATCTTCTGGTGGGGCCAGATCCTGATCCTGGTGTTCTCGGTCGCGCTGCGCTGGACCCCGGTTTCCGGCCGGATCTCGGCCATGGTGTTCATCGAGCCGCACACCGGCTTCATGCTGATCGACGCGCTGTTCTCGGATGAGAAGGGCGCCTTCCTGTCGGCGGTGCGCAGCCTGATCCTGCCGACCATCGTGCTGGGCACCATCCCGCTGGCCGTGATCGCGCGCATGACCCGGTCGGCGATGCTGGAGGTGCTGAGCGAGGACTACATCCGCACGGCGCGGGCCAAGGGCCTGGGCATCCGCCGGGTGATCGGCATCCACGCCCTGCGCAACGCGCTGATCCCTGTCGTCACCGTGATCGGCCTGCAGGTCGGCACCCTGCTGGGCGGCGCGATCCTGACCGAGACCGTGTTCTCCTGGCCCGGTATCGGCAAATGGCTGGTCGAGGCGATCAACCGCCGCGACTACCCGACCCTGCAGGGCGGGGTGCTGCTGGTGGCGACCTTGGTGATCATCGTCAACCTGCTGGTCGATGTGGCCTATGGCCTGCTCGACCCGCGCATCCGGCACGTGAAGTAAGCCGATGACCTTGCAACAAAGCCAGGCCCCTGCCGCCGTGCAGGCCAAGCCGCCCTCCCCCTTCGTCGAGTTCTGGCGATCCTTCAGCGCCAACAAGGGGGCGATGGGCGGGCTGATCGTCATCGTCCTGCTGCTGCTGGTGGTGATCTTCGCCGACGTGCTGGCGCCGCATTCGCCGATCGACCAGGACCGCAGCGCCTTCCTGGTGCCGCCGTTCTGGCAGGATGGCGGCAACTGGGCCTACCCGCTGGGCACCGACGACATCGGCCGCGACATCCTCTCCCGCCTGATCCACGGCGCCCGCCTCTCCATGATGATCGGCCTGATCGTCGTCACCCTGTCGCTGGCCGGCGGGCTGCTGCTCGGCCTGATCGCCGGCTATTTCGGCGGCATCGCCGACATGGCGATCATGCGGCTGCTCGACATCATGCTGGCCCTGCCCAGCCTGCTCTTGGCGATCGTCGTCGTCGCCATCCTCGGCCCCGGCCTGGTCAACGCCATGGTCGCGGTGTCGATCGTCACCCTGCCGCATTATTCCCGGCTGATGCGCGCCGCGGTGCTGAGCCAGATCCGCCGGCCCTACGTCACGGCATCCCGCGTCGCCGGCGCCGGCACCCTGCGGCTGATGTTCGCCACCATCCTGCCGAACTGCATGGCGCCCCTGATCGTGCAGGCGACGCTCGGCTTCTCCTCCGCCATCCTCGACGCCGCGGCGCTCGGCTTCCTCGGCCTCGGCGCCCAGCCGCCGACGCCGGAATGGGGCACGATGCTGGCCTCGTCGCTGCAGTTCCTGCAGCGCGCCTGGTGGATCGTCACCTTCCCCGGCCTCGCCATCCTGGTCACGGTGCTGGCGTTCAACCTGATGGGCGACGGCCTGCGCGACGCCCTCGACCCCAGACTGAAGCGCTGACATGGCCCTGCTTGAAATCCGCAACCTGACGGTCGAGTTCCCGGCGGGCAAAGGCCTGTTCCGGGCCGTCTCCGGCCTCGACCTCTCGATCGATGCCGGCGAGATCCTGGGCATCGTCGGCGAATCCGGCTCCGGCAAGTCGGTCACCATGCTGGCGCTGATGGGGCTGGTCGCCTTCCCCGGCAAGGTCACGGCCGACCATTTGACCTTCGACGGCCACGACCTGGTGAAGATGTCCGCCCGCCAGCGCCGCAAGATCATCGGCAAGGACATGGCGATGATCTTCCAGGAGCCGATGACCAGCCTGAACCCGTGCTTCACCGTCGGCTACCAGATCATGGAGGCGCTGCAGGTGCATGAGGGCGGCAGCCGGCGCACCCGGCGCGACCGCACCGTCCAGCTGCTGGCCCAGGTCGGCATCCCGGCGCCGGAGACGCGGATTGACAGCTATCCGCACCAGCTGTCGGGCGGCATGAACCAGCGGGTGATGATCGCCATGGCGATCGCCTGCAAGCCCAAGCTCTTGATCGCCGACGAGCCGACCACGGCGCTCGACGTCACCATCCAGGCCCAGATCCTCGACCTGCTGGCGGCGCTGCAGCGCGACCAGGGCATGGCGCTGGTGCTGATCACCCACGACATGGGCGTGGTGGCCGAGACGGCGCAGCGCGTCAATGTGATGTATGCCGGCGAGCTGGTGGAGGAGCGGCGGGTCGACAGCCTGTTCAGCCGGCCGCGCCACCCCTACACCGGCGCCCTGCTGGAGGCGCTGCCGGAGCGCAGCACCGGCCACCGCCGGCTGCCGACCATCCCCGGCGTGGTGCCGGGCCCCTAGGACCGGCCGCAGGGCTGCCTGTTCAACCCGCGCTGCCGCAACGTGCTGGACCGCTGCCGCGGCCAGCACCCCGAGATCGTGCCGGACATGGACGGGCGGACCCGCTGCTTCAACCCCATCGCCAAGCCCCTCGAGGAGATCCGCGCATGACCGCGGTGGTCGAAGCGCGGCATCTCAGCCGCTTCTACGAGGTCAAGACCTCGCCGTTCAAGGCGCCGAAGATCCTGCGGGCGGTGAGCGACATGTCGTTCACGCTGGAGCCGGGCAAGACCCTGGCGGTGGTCGGCGAATCCGGCTGCGGCAAGTCCACCCTGGCGCGGGTGGTGACCATGATCGAGGCGCCGAGCGAAGGCGACCTGACCATCGACGGCATCCCGGTCGCGACCGCCGACGCCGCGCAGCGCCGCCGCCTGCGCAGCGCGGTGCAGATCGTGTTCCAGGATCCCTACGGGTCGCTGAACCCGCGCAAGAA
>NZ_JBYRFX010001038.1:0-3480 GCF_057815775.1 Inquilinus sp. | reverse complement strand
GCGGACCAAGCCCCAGGTGCCGTCTTCGGTCACCACCCGGATGCCGTTGACCGTGACCAGGTCGACGATGCGGTGGCCGGCCAGCCCGCCATTAGCGGCGATCTCGCGGAAGCGCTTCTCCACCCGTTCGACCACCTCGTACTTCACCTCGTCGGCGCAATGCGGCGACATGGTCGGCGACCCCCAGGTCTTCGGCAGGGCGCGGTACAGGTCGGCCATGCTCGCATCCGGGTTGCGGTCCATCATCTCGCAGACCGCGATGGCGGTGACCAGCCCGTCGTCATAGCCGCGGCCGATCGGCGGGTTGAAGAAGAAATGGCCGGACTTCTCGAACCCGGCCAGGGCGTTCAGGTCCCGCACCCGGCGCTTGATGTAGGAATGCCCGGTCTTCCAATAGTCGGTCTTGGCGCCCTGGGCCTGCAGCACCGGGTCGGCCGCGAACAGGCCGGTCGACTTGACGTCGACCACGAACTGCGCGCCGGGGTGCAGCGCCGACAGGTCGCGCGCCAGCATCACGCCGACCTTGTCGGCGAAGATCTCGTTCCCCTCATTGTCGACCACGCCGCAGCGGTCGCCGTCGCCGTCGAAGCCCAGGCCGAAATCGGCCCCGGTCTCGCGCACCTTGGCGGCGATGGCGTGCAGCATCTCCATGTCTTCGGGGTTGGGGTTGTAGTTCGGGAAGGTGTGGTCGAGCTCGACATCGAGCGGGATGACGTCGAGGCCGATCGCCTCCAGCACCCGCGGCGCGAAGGCGCCGGCGGTGCCGTTGCCGCAGGCGGCGACCACCTTCAGCCTGCGCTTGATCGCCTTGCCGCGGGTCAGTTCCTGGAAATACTCCTCGGCGAAACCCTCGACGAAGCGATAGCCGCCACCGGCGCGCGACACGAAGGCGCCGGACAGCACGATGTCGCGCAGCCGGCCCATCTCCTCCGGCCCGAAGGTGACCGGGCGGTTGCAGCCCATCTTCACCCCGGTCCAGCCATTGTCGTTGTGCGAGGCGGTGACCATCGCCACGGCCGGCACATCGAGCGCGAACTGCGCGAAATAGGCCATCGGCGACACCGCCAAGCCGATGTCGTGCACGGTGCAGCCGGCCGCCATCAGCCCCTGCGCCAGCGCGATCTTGATCGCCATGGAATAGCTGCGGAAATCATGCCCGATCACGACGTCGGGCTTCACCCCTGCCTCATGCAGATAGGTGCCGAGGCCGAGGCCCAGCGCCTGCACTCCCATCAGGTTCAGCTCCGGCAGCTTGTCCGAGCCGGGATGGCCGAACCACCAGCGGGCGTCGTATTCGCGGAAGCCGGTGGGCTTGACCAGCGGCGTGGTCTCGAAGGCGTAGGTGTTGGGGACCAGGTCGGCGGATGGCGTCGGGAACATGGGAGGTCCTCGGTGGCAGCGAGCGGGAGGGGCGGCCGGTGGCCAAGCAATACACAACCCATCGCCGGCCATGGGGCCGGCGGGATGACGATCACGGAGCGCATGGCCGGAAGCCCGCCGCCGCGTCGGTACGGACCTTCTGGGAAGACACGGGGCCCGGCGTTGCGGCCGGGCCCCTGCCGGATCAGGCGTTCAGCAGTTCGCGCACGGGCTTGGACGGGCTGAACACCACCTTCTTCGAGGCGGCGATGGTGATCGGCTGCCCGGTGGTGGGGTTGCGGCCTTCCCGCTCCGGCCGGATCGCGACCTTGAAGCGGCCGAAGCCCGAGATCGAGACCTCGTCGCCCTTGGCCGCGGATTCGGTGATGGCCTGGAAGATGCTGGTCAGGATGCGCTTGGCCCGCACGCGGGGCAGCTTGTGGTCCTGGGCCAGCTGTTCGATCAGCTCCGAGGTGTTCATCGTCGTTCCTCTAGGTGGAAAGGGCGCATCGCACCCGGGGAAGGGCATGGGCGGCGCCCACACCCGTGGCGCATGCTCGCGCGGAGCATGTCGGGGGCGGCCGGCGGGCGGGGTCAGGGAATGACGGCTTCGACATCGTCCTCGACCTCCTCTCCGTCATCGACCAGGGGATCGTCCTCGGCGCCGGGGTCGTCGGCCTTGAAGGCCAGGACCGTGTCGCCCACCGTCTCGAAGAAGCTCAACCGGCCATCGGCCAGGATGGCGCCGTCATCGGCGAAGCGGCGCAGCATCCGCGGCCGCCGGGTGGTGAACACCAGCGTCGCCGTGCGGCGCCTTGCATCGACCAGCCGCTCGCACCAGTCGCGGAAGCCGGGCGGGCCGCCGACCACCGATTCATCGGCCACATAGATGTCGAAGGGCAGGGCATAGGCGGTGGTGAACAGAAACCGCCCGCGCTTGTCGCCGGTGTAGCTGGAGAACGGGCGGTCGAAATCGCCGCGCAGGCCGCTGTGCATCTCGACGAAGCGGATCACCTCGGCCGGGTCGGCGCCGTAGATGCGGGCGATGAACCAGGCGTTCTCGCGCCCGGTCATGGTGCTGACGAACGGGCTGGCGGTGCCGACCGGGAACGACACCCGGCCCTGGCGCAGCACGCGGCCGGTGTCGGGGTGGATGCCGCCGGCCAGCAGGCGGATCAGCGTCGACTTGCCGGTGCCGCGCCGGCCGAGGATGCCGACCGTGCGCCCGGGCTCGAACACCGCGGTCACGTCGTCCAACACCAGCTTGCCATGCCCGCCGCCATGCGGCCGGTAGCGCTTGGTGACGTGGTCCAGCACGATCATCGCGATGCCGCCCGGCGCCGGCGCAGCGCCCGTTCCAGGATCAGGCCGAGGAACAGCGAGCCGACGCCCCAGGCCAGCACATAGCCCTTGTCGAGAATGACCGAGGGATAGGTCAGGTAGAAGCCGGTGCGGAACCATTCCACCGCATGCAGCAGCGGGTTCCAGACCAGGTAGTCGCGGATCTGCTTCGGCATGTAGTCGGGCACGTAGAACACGGCGCTGAGGAACAGCAGCGACCTGGCGAACACGCCGTAGACGATGGCCCAGAGCCGGAAGAACGACCCGATCACGCCGTTGACGATGCCGACGCCGACCGCCATCAGCGCCGCCGCGCCGAAGGCCGAGATGACCTTGAGCGGCTGGATCGGAAAGGCCTCGGGCACGCCGATCACGAGGTAGATGAAGCTGAACAGCGCGATCATGACGATGTCCAGCTGCAGGATCTCCAGCAGCGCCCGGGCCATCATCAGGTCCAGCGGCTTGACCAGCGGCAGGTTGCGGGCCAGCGAGGTGCTGCGCAGCGCCCCCATGGCGCGAGACGAGATGTGCACGAAGGTGAAGTACGGGATCATCCCGGTGCCGAGGAACAGGAACATGCTGGTGCCGAAATCGGGCCGGCGGCCGATCGCGTAGAACACCCCCAGCATCATCGTCAGCTGCAGCATCGGCTCGAGCAGTTCGAGCGCGTAGCTGAGGCGCGAATGCTTGGCGTGCATCCGCATCTCGCGCAGCATCAGCGACACCACCACCCGGGCCTGCACCCCCAGGGCCGTGCCGAAGCCCGGGCGGGCGAGCGTG
>NZ_JBYRFX010001037.1:0-3749 GCF_057815775.1 Inquilinus sp. | reverse complement strand
CAAGGCATCCCGAAGCCTAGGGCTGAGGAGGGGACGTGCCAATTCCCTGTCGGGTTACGGCCGCAACGCAAACCGGAAAAATACGGTCCCTAGCGCCTGGGGTCGAGCAGGTCGCGCAGCCCGTCGCCGAACAGGTTGAAGCCCAGCACCGAGAAGGTGATGGCCAGGCCGGGGAACAGCGACAGCCAGATGTTCACGCCCAGGAAGTTGCGGCCGTCGCTCATCATCGCGCCCCATTCCGGGGTCGGCGGCTGGGCGCCGGGCTGTGGCGCATCCTGTTCCAGCACATCCTGCGCAATGCGCTGGGCCCCATCATCGTCCAGGCGACGCTGACCGCCGGCAGCGTGGTGCTGACCGCCGCCAGCCTGTCCTTCCTCGGCCTCGGCGCCCAGCCGCCGACCCCGGACTGGGGCGCGATGATGAGCGACGGGCGCAACTTCCTGGGGGTGAACATCTGGCTGTCGCTGTTCCCCGGCCTGGCCATCACCTTCTCGGTGCTGGGCTTCAACCTGTTCGGCGACGGGCTGCGCGACCTGCTGGATCCCCGGCGGTAGCGCAAAGAAAAGCCCCGGCCGAGGCCGGGGCTTTCCGTATCGTGAGGGTATTACCTCGATCAGTCGTCGCGCAGATGACCGCCGAGGGCGGCGCTGACCGCGGCGATGAACGCCCCGATCAGCAGCGCCAGGAAGGTGAGGAACGCCGTGGTCAGCCCGGCCTTGCGGGCCGCATCGGCGGCCTGCTTGGCCTTTACCTTGGCGGCATCGACCTGGGCCAGGACCTGGTCGACCCGCTTTTCGGCATCGGCTTGGCTGAGGCCGCTGCGCTGGGCCGCGAGCTGGGCCAGGTAGGTCTTGTCATCCGCCGGCAGGGCACCGGTCGCGGCGGCATTGGCCAGGATGCGGGTGACCTCCTGCCGGGCGTCGCGCTCATTGCCCGCCGCGGCCTGGCTGCCCGACGCCGGGCGGAACAGCAGGTCGATGAAGTAGCCCGAGGGATCGCCGGGCCCGGCCGACGAGGCGGCCGAGCCGGCGCCCTGGGCCGCCCCACCGGCGACGGTGGCCGTGGCCTGCACCCAGGTCGAGACGGCACCGTAGGCGACGACGCCCAGCAGGGCCGCGACCGCCAAGGTGGAGACGCACCAGGACAGGAAGCCATGCGCGGTGTCGCGGAAGGCGACCTCATCGGTGTGGACGCCCACCCAGCGGGTGCGCAGCCGCCCGGTGATGTAGCCGCCGAGACCGGCGGAAATCCACTGGATGACGATCAGGCCGATCGCCGTGGTGACGGCGAAGGTGCCGGCGCCGACGCCGGCCGCCGCCCAGGGCGAGACGATCGACAGGCCGAAGCCCGCGCCCAGGATCATCAGCGCCAGGGTCACGGTGGCCGAAGCCGCCGCGCCGGCGATGATGGCGCCCCAGGAGACACCAGACGCCGGGGTTTCCACCACCGGCGCGATGCCGGGGGCATCCGAATACAAGCTTGCCATGCTCGCCCCCTCTTAGTGGAACAGCAGCGCGAGGATGATGATCACGGGAATGGGAACCCCGAGCAGCCAAAGCAAAATTCCGCGGCCCATATCGGCCCTCCTGAAGCAGGTCTTGATGAACTGCCAATAGGCCCGCGGTTGCTTTCGTTCCGCTGGTCGCCGCGATTTCAGGGGCACCCCAAGTATTGGGCGCAGAAATTCTTGGGATCGGGAGCTGGAACGGTCAGACGGCGGATGGCGATGCCCGGTGCCGGGCCCGCCATTCGCCCCGGCCGACATGCAGCACGGCCCAGCCCAGCAGCACCGCCAGGCCATACCAAGTGATGGCGTAGACTAGGTGGTTGTTGGGGAAGGCGATCACCGTCAGGCCGCCGACCGGCAGGCCGCCGGGGTTGGGCGTGGCATCGGCGTCGATGAAATACGGCGCGGCATCGGCCAGGCCGCGGGCGGCGGCGATGGCGGCAACGTCCCGCGAATACCAGCGCTCCGCCGCCGGGTCGTTCGACCTGAGGAAGCCGCCCTCCGGCTCGGTCAGCCGCAGCAGTCCGGTGACGCTGACCGGGCCGGCCACCTGCCCGGCCGGCCGCGTCGCCGGATCCCGCCGGTCCGTCGGCACGAAGCCGCGGTTGACCAGGACCACCGTGCCGTCGGCGATGCGCAGCGGCGTGACCACCCAATAGCCGGTGCCGCGATCGGTCGAGGCGAAGATTTGGGTTTCGCGGTCGTTCAGGAAGGTGCCGGCGACGCTGACATGGCGGTATTCGTCGGCCGCGGCGCTGATGCCGGCCCAGTCGGCCGGCCCTGGCGGCGCGACCGGGGTGGCCGCCACCCGCTGGTCGACCCGTTCGATCAGGTCCAGCTTCCAGGCCCGCCGCTCGACCTGCCAGGTGCCGAGCGCCAGCAGGGCCAGGACCAGCACGGCGGCGAGTGCCCCGAGCCCGACCAGCGTGGCGGTGGACCGGGGGCGTGCCCCGGCCTCGCCCCCCGCGTCGTCCCGTGTCACGGCATGTCGCGCATGTCGTGCATCGATGGCGGCATCATGTTGTGGTTGAGGTGGTACATCACCCACAGCGAGCCGGACAGCGTGATCACCACCAGCACCACGGTGAAGATCAGGGCCAGCATGGTCCAGCCGCCCTCCGACTTGGTGTTCATGTGGAGGAAGTAGACCATGTGGACGATGATCTGGACGACGGCGAGCGCCATGATCGCCAGCGCCGTGACCTGCGGGTCGGCGATCGCCTTGCCCATGACCAGCCAGAACGGGATCGCGGTCAGCACCACCGCCAGGACGAACCCGGTCAGATAGCCCTTCAGCGTGCCGTGGCCGCTGGCGTCGCCGTGATGCCCGTGATCCGTGTGAGCCTGCGCGCTCATCCCAGGACTCCCATCAGATAGACGAAGGTGAAGACGCCGATCCAGATGACGTCCAGGAAATGCCAGAACAGGCTGAGGCACATCAGCCGCCGCTTGTTGTCCGGGATCAGCCCGTGCTTGGCGACCTGGACCATCATCGTCACCATCCAGACGATGCCGACGCTGACATGCAGCCCGTGCGTCCCCACCAGGGTGAAGAACGCGGACAGGAAGGCGCTGCGCTGCGGCCCCGCCCCTTCGCTGATGAGATGGGCGAATTCGTAGAGTTCGAGCCCGATGAAGGCGAGGCCGAACAGGGCGGTGACCACCAGCCAGCCCAGCACGGCACCGCGCCGCCCCCGCTCCATCTCCAGCATCGCGAAGCCGCAGGTGATGGAGGAGAACAGCAGCATCGAGGTGTTGACCGCCACCAGCGGCAGGTCGAACAGGTCGGCTGGCGACGGCCCGGCGGCGTAGTTGCGCCCGAGCACGCCGTAGCAGGCGAACAGGACCGCAAAGATGAGGCAGTCGCTCATCAGATAGATCCAGAAGCCGAGCATCGTGCTGCCGCCCGAATGCTCGTGCTCCTCGTCGACGAGGAAGCGGACGGGGCCGTCGGCAGTGTGTTCAGCTGGCATGGTCACGAGGCCGCTCCCGCCTGGGCCAGAACCCGGGTGCGCTCATCCTCGGCCTTGATGACGGTCTCGGCCGGGATGTGATAGTCGCGCTTGTAGTTGAAGGTATGGCCGATCGCCACCGCCAGCATGCCGGCGAAGCAGATCGCGGCCAGCCACCAGATGTACCAGATCATGCCGAAGGCGAAGGCCACGCCCAACCCGGCGATGATGATGCCGGTGCCGGTGTTCTTCGGCATGTGGATCGGTTTGAAGCCGTCCACCGGGCGGAC
>NZ_JBYRFX010001036.1:0-2661 GCF_057815775.1 Inquilinus sp. | reverse complement strand
CTGGACGCCTTCCCCGACCCGTCGGTGCTGGATGGCGACGTGCGCGCCCGCCTGCCGCTGCTGCAGGGTGCGGCGCCGACCGCCCGCCACCTGGCGCATAACCAGTCCGGCCTGCGCGACTATTGTGCGGTGGCGATGCTGCACGGGTCGCCGGTCGAAGCGCCGTTCGGCGACACCGAGGCCGCGCGCGTGATCGCCGGCACCCGGACGCTGCAGTTCGCGCCGGGCACCCGCTATTCCTACGTCAACCAGAACTTCCGCATCCTGTCCGATGTGCTGGAGCAGCGGACCGGCCACAGCTTCGCCGAGCTGCTGCGCAGCCGCATCTTCGACCGCGCCGGTATGGACAGCGCCATTCTCGCCGCCGACACCCGCGCCATGCCCGACGGCACCGAGGGCTATGAGGGCACCCAGGCGGTCGGCTTCCGCGCGGCGGAGAACCGGATCCTGTGGACCGGCGATGCCGGCCTCGGCGCCAGCCTGGACGACATGATTGCCTGGGAACGCCACATCGACGCCACGCGCGACGACCCGGAGGGGCTGTACAACCGCCTGTCCGCCCCCACCAGCTTCGCCGACGGCGCCCCCGCCCCTTACGGCTTCGGCCTGGGCCGGGCGACCGAATTCGGCCGCGCCGTCACCGCCCATGGCGGCGCGTTGCGTGGCTGGCGCAGCCACCGGCTGCATGTGACGTCCGAACGCGTCTCGGTCGTGGTGATGTTCAACCATTTCGCCGACGCCAGCGCCGCGGCGATGGATTTGCTCGCCGCCGTGCTGGGCGCCGAGCGGCCAGGCCCCGATGTGAGCCTGCCGGCGCCGGAGTGGCTGGGTCCCTACACCGAGCCGGAAACCGGCCTGTCCGCCCGCATCGACGCGGCCGGGCCTGGCCGGGTGCGGCTGCGCTATGGCCACACGGCGGAGCGGCTGGATCTGCAGCCCGACGGCACCGCCGGCAGCACCCGGACCCGGCTGCGGCAGGCCGCGGACGGGCTGTGGTTGGACCGGCCGCAGGAGAACCAGAGCTCGCGCCTGGTCCCCTGCAGCGGCCCCGCCCCCATCACCGGCCTCGCCGGCCGCTATCGCAGCGAGGAGCTGCAGGCCGAGCTGGAGATCGCCGAGACCGGCGGCGTGCTGTATGGCGGCTTCTCCGGCTTCCTCGGTCAGGGGCGGATGGAACTGCTCGACCCGGTCGGGCCGGATGTCTGGACCCTGCCCTGCCCGCGCGCGCTGGACCACACGCCGCCCGGCGACTGGACCCTGGGGTTCCGCCGCGATGGATCGGGCCGCGTCGCCTCGGTCGAGCTCGGCTGCTGGCTGGCCCGCGGCCTGCGCTACGACCGCGTGGGGTGATCGCCGGTCAGGCCGGACACCGCCCCAGGATCCGCGGCGGCTGGTAGTTCAGCTGGATCACCAGGATGTCCGGCGACGGGCGGGCCATGGTCGCGAGGCCGTTGGTGCCGTGCAGCGCGGTCTCGCGCATGCCGTTGCCGGGATCGGTCTTGTCGAGCCCCAGCAAGCGCAGGAGCTGGGTCGCATCCGTGCTTTGCGAGAACAGGTTGCCGCCCAGCGATCGGAACGATGTGTCCATCTGCCGGTCCGTGCCCTCGCCGCGGACGGCCAGGATCGTGTAGTCGTCCTGGCGGCTGACATGCATGCCGACCTTGGCGCAAGCTTGCCGCACGACGTCCATGGCGCCGGCCGAAGGCTGCAGCACGCCCACATCGACCCAGATCCCTTCGATACCGTCGAAGATCTTCTTTGGATATTTCGTCAGGTAGTCCGAAGCGCTGGCAGCCTCGCCGACAAACAGCTGCTGCGCGGCCTGGTATTGGCCGATGACGTCCGACTGGGCTGCGGCAGGGCCGGTTGTCGCGGCCAGGGCGATCAGGACGGCTGCGATCCATCGCGACATGCAGGCTCTCCGTTTCATCATGGGGCGTACGGTCCGGTCGCCCGAGAATCTACCGTCGACGATGTTGCGATGTACACCTCCCGTCGATCACGGAACGGGTTGACCCGTCCGGAACAAAAATAGAACATTACCACCCTTGTTCCTGGAGGATGTCATGCCGAGCCAGACCGATAAGGCCGTCACGTTCCAGCGCCTGCATACCCGCCCCGGTGCCTTCGTCATCCCCAATCCCTGGGATGCGGGCACCGCCAGGCTGCTGGCCGGCCTGGGCTTCGAGGCGCTGGCCACCACCAGCGCCGGCTTCGCCTTCACCCTCGGCCGCAGCGACGGCGCCGGCCGGGTCAGCCGGGACGAGATCCTGGAGAACGCCCGCGCCATCGTCGAAGCCACCGACCTGCCGGTTTCCGCCGACCTCGAAGGCGGCTTTGGCGATGCGCCGGAGGCCGCGGCCGAAACCATCTGCCGCGCCGCCGGCGTCGGGCTGGTCGGCGGCTCGATCGAGGATGCGACCGGCCGGGCGGACGACCCGATCCACGGCTTCGAGCTGGCGGTGGAGCGGGTGCGGGCGGCGGTGGCGGCCGCGCGGTCCCTGCCCTTCCCCTTCACCCTGACCGCACGGTCCGAGAACTTCCTGCACGGCCGCCCCGACCTGGCCGACACCATCCGCCGGCTGCAGGCGTTCCAGGAGGCCGGGGCCGACGTGCTCTACGCCCCCGGCCTGGCCAGCCTGGACGACATCTCTGCCGTCG
>NZ_JBYRFX010001035.1:0-15197 GCF_057815775.1 Inquilinus sp. | reverse complement strand
GCGCGGATGCGGGACCGTGGTCAGAAAAGGCGCTTTCTCGTCGGGCGATCCCGTGTCTGCGCCGCAGCACTGACGTGCCGCAGCGCGCACGGGATGACACAGCGCTTTACGAGCCGACCTTGAGGCCCTTTTCCTTCAGATAGCGCGCGGCGCCCGGGTGCAGCGGGATCGGCATGCCGTCGAGCGCGCTTTCGAGCTTGATCGCCTTGCCGGCCGAATGCGAGGCGCCGAGTTCGGCCAGGTTCTCGAAGACGTTTTTGGTCATCTGGTAGACCAGCTCTTCCTTCACGCCCTCATGGGTGACGAGGTAGTTCACCACGGCGGCCGTATTCACATCCGCGGTCTGGCCGCCATAGGTGTTGGCCGGGATCGGCGCGTTGATGAAGGGCGGGCCGGCCTTGTCGACGATGGCCTTGGGCACCTCGACGACGACGATCTCGACCGAGGTGGCGAGGTCGCGGATCGAGGCGACGCCGAGGCCGGCCGATTGCAGCGTGGCATCGAGCTGGCGGTTCTTCATCAGCTCGACCGATTCGGCGAAGGGCAGATACTCGATCTTGCCGAGATCCTTATAGGACAGGCCTGCCGCATGAAGGATGGCGCGGGCGTTCAGCTCGGTTCCGGACTTCGGCGCGCCGACCGAGAGGCGCTTGCCCTTGAGATCGGCCAGGGTCTTGATGCCGCTCTCCTTGGAGGCGACGATCTGGACATAGTTCGGATAGATCGCGGTGATTCCGCGCAGCTTCTTCAGCGGACCCTTGAAGCCGGCATCCTCGTCGCCTTTCCAGGCGGCATCGAGGGAATCGCCGAGCGTGAAGGCGATCTCGCCGCGCCCCTGCTGGAGCAGGACGAGGTTCTCGACCGAGGCCTTGGTGGCCTGGACTGAGGGGCGGGTGTTGGCGATCTTGTCGCCATAGATCTTGGAGAGCGCGACGCCCATCGGGTAATAGACGCCCGAGGTGCCGCCGGTGAGGATGTTGACGAAATCCTGGGCGCGGGCGGCCGCGGGGGCGAGGGCCATCAGGATGGCGGTGGCGATGCCGGCCAAAGGCCGGGCCCGGACAAGCGAAATCATGAATTCTCCCTGGAAAATCTTCCGGCTCGCGCGGCCGGTTTGATCTGTTGTAGATCAGCCCGGCGGCGAAGGGAAAGCCGAAGAAAACGACAGCTATCCGCCTTTAGCCCAACACTCGCGACGGTTTGGCCATGTTTGCGACCTAGCAGCAGGCACCCGTGTCCGGTTGCCCTTACCCTTTGGACAGGCTAGCCGGGATAGTCGCCAGACCTGCAATTCAGAGCACCCGCACATGCCAGATCGCGCCAAGCCGCCGCTTCTCGACCGCCGCACCCTGCTTGGCAGTGCCGGAGCGACCGCTGCCCTGGCCGCGCTCGGCTTTGCGCCAGCGGCCCTGGCGCAGCAGGGGCTGAAGCTCGGAACCGCCGAGGCCTTCAGCTTCGACGGGCTCAAGGCGCGCGCCCGCGACCTCGCGGCCAAGCCCTATATGGCCCCGCCGCCGCCGCGGGCCGATGTGCTGGAGCGCATCGATTACGACGCCCATGGCAAGATCAAGTTCAGGACCGACCTGTCGCCCTATGCGGATGGCAGCGGCGCCTATCCCGTCACCTTCTTCCATCTCGGCCGCTTCTTCGGCGAATCGGTGCGGATGCACCTGGTCAGCAGCGACGACGCGTGCGAAATCCTGTACCAGCCGCGCTACTTCGACATGCCGGCGGACAGCCCGGCCCGCAAGCTTCCCGCCGATTCCGGCTTCGCCGGCTTCCGCCTGCAGGAGCAGCACGGCCGCGACGACTGGCGGACCCAGGACTGGGTCGCCTTCCTCGGCGCCTCCTATTTCCGGGCGATCGGCGCGCTGGGGCAATACGGGCTGTCGGCGCGCGGCGTGGTGGTCGATATCGACATCCCCGGCCAGCCCGAGGAATTCCCGATCTTCACCCAGTTCTTCATCGCGGAGGCGCCGGATCCGCAGCAGCCGGCCATGGTCTATGCCCTGTTGGACGGCCCCAGCATCAGCGGCGCTTACAATTTCGCCCTGCACCGTACCGAAGGCGTGGTGATGGAGGTGGCGGCGGCGCTGTTCCTGCGCAAGCCCGTCGCCCGGCTGGGCCTGGCGCCCCTGACCTCGATGTCCTGGTACGGCGAATATGGCCGCGGCCGGATGCTGGACTGGCGGCCGGAGGTGCACGATTCCGACGGGCTGGCGATCTGGACCGCCAGCGGCGAGCGGGTCTGGCGGCCGCTGAACAACCCGCGCGACATCGTGGTGTCCAGCTTCGGCGGCGACAGCCCGCGCGGCTTTGGCCTGCTGCAGCGCGACCGCAATTTCGATCACTACCTCGACGGCGTGTTCTACGACCGCCGGCCGAGCCTGTGGGTGGAGCCGCTGGCGCCGCTGGGCCGCGGCGAGATCCAGCTGGTCGAACTGCCGACCGATGACGAAATCCACGACAACATCGTCGCCTTCTGGGTGCCGGACGGCAAGCCGGAGGCCGGCGCCCGCTACGATCTCAGCTATCGGCTGCACTGGCTGGCGGACGAACCTTATCCCGACCGGGGCATCGCCCGCACCATCGCCACCCGGATGGGCCGTGGCGGCGAACCGGGCAAGCCGCGCCCGCCCGGCGTGTACAAGATCGTCGCCGAATTCGACAACCCGGCGGTCATGCAGCAGATCCCCTACGGCGTGTTCCCGGAGGTGGTGGCGACGGCGTCGCGCGGCACCATCATCCGGCCGTTCAGCGAGCCGGTGCCGAACGGCAATGTCTGGCGCGCCACCTTCGACCTCGCAGCCGATGGCACTGATCCAGTCGAGCTGCGCATGTTCCTGCGGCTGAACGGCAGGCCGCTGACCGAGACCTGGCTGTACCAGTTCCGGCCGGAACCGCCGCCAGCCTGAGGTCCTTCGGTCAGTCCGGCCGGACCAGGCCGGGCGCCGGGGCATCGGCGGCCGTCGCCCCGCCCGTCATCGCCACCACGACATGGCTCCGGGCCGGGGCCGCAAACACATCGATCGCCGCGGCCGGCTGCATCGCCCATGCGGCCAAGGCCACGATGAGCGGCACGAGAATGTATTTCATGTCGGCTCCTTTCGATCGTCGCCAACGGGATGACCGGGCCTCGCCCGCATCCAGTGGAATCGATCCTAACGATTCCGGCCAATCCGCCAGTGACGGCGCGCACAGGCACGAAATTTCACGAGCCCTGCGTCAGACGAATTCCTGCGTCCAATTGTCCGGTCTTTTCGACGCGGCATTACCGTCGCAGGCTGGAAGCCTGCGCCCAAGAAGAACGCCCGCCGGAAGTCCCGACTCATGTTCCGCTTTTTCGAAGCCCGCGTGCTGCCGACCGCCACGGGTATGCCTGGGCAGCCGCCCAGCACGCTGCTGCGCTTCTACTGGTTCTTCCTGCGCCAGGTTCGCTGGTACTACATCGCCCTGCTGGGCGCCGGGCTGACCGTCGCGCTGCTCGACGCCCTGATCCCGGTGTTCATCGGCCGGGTCGTCACCCTGCTGAGCACCACGACGCCCGAATCACTGCTGGCCGACCACTGGCATCTGCTTCTGGGCATGGCGGCGGTGCTGCTGCTGTGCCGGCCGGCGGCGCTGTTCCTGCAGGCGCTGATCACCAACCAGATCATCGCCTCGGGCTTCACCAACATGATCCGGTGGCAGAGCCACTGGCACATCGTCCGGCAGAGCTGGACCTTCTTCCAGAACGACTTCGCCGGCCGCATCGCCAACCGGGTGATGCAGACCGGCGTGGCCCTGCGCGACAGCACTGTCATGTCGATCCAGGCGGTCTGGTACCTGACGGTCTACGGCACCAGCGCGCTGGTGCTGCTGGGCACCGCCGATCCATGGCTGGCACTGCCGACCGTGGCGTGGTTCGCCGTCTATATCGTCCTGCTGATCTATTTCGTGCCGCGGCTGAAACAGCGGTCGGTCGAGATGTCGGAGGCGCGGTCGCTGCTGACCGGCCGGATCGTCGACAGCTACACCAACATCCTGACGGTGAAGCTGTTCGCCCGGGCGAAGGAGGAAGACGACTACGTCCGCGAGGCGGTGGACGACCACACCGTGATCTTCCGCAGCCAGCTGCGGCTGATCAGCCTGTTCAACCTGTGCCTGTCCACCACCAACGCCCTGCTGGTGGTGTCGACCGCCACGATCGCCATCATGCTGTGGGGCCGGGGCCTGGTGGCGCTCGGCGCCGTGGCCATGGTGCTGCCGCTGACCTGGCAGATCGTCACCATGGCCGGCTGGGTGGCGCAGCAGGTGACCACGATCTTCGAGAATATCGGCGTGGTGCAGGAGGGTATGATCTCGATCGCCAACCCGCTGCGGCTGGTCGACAAGCCCGAGGCCAAGCGCCTGGCCGTGAGCGAAGGCGGCATCCGCTTCGACCATGTCAGCTTCAACTACGGCCGGCCCGGCGGGATCATCGAGGACATGAACCTCGATATCCGCCCGGGCGAGAAGATCGGCCTGGTCGGCCGCTCCGGCGCCGGCAAATCGACCCTGGTCAACCTGCTGCTGCGCTTCTTCGACCTGGAGCGCGGCCAGATCCTGATCGACGGCCAGGACATCGCCGGGGTGACGCAGGAAAGTCTGCGCGAGCAGATCTCGGTGGTGACGCAGGACACCTCGCTGCTGCACCGGTCGATCTTCGAGAACCTGAATTACGGCCGGCCGACCGCAACCGAGGCCGAGGTGGTCGAGGCGGCCAAGCAGGCCCATGCCCACGACTTCATCCTGGATGTCGAGGATTGGCGCGGCCGGCGCGGCTATGAAGCCCATGTCGGCGAGCGCGGGGTGAAGCTGTCGGGCGGCCAGCGCCAGCGCGTCGCCATCGCCCGGGTGGTGCTGAAGAACGCGCCGATCCTGATCCTGGACGAGGCGACCTCGGCGCTGGATTCCCAGGTCGAGGCGGCGATCCAGGAGCAGCTGGAAGACCTGATGCAGGGCAAGACGGTGATTGCCATCGCTCACCGCCTGTCGACCATTGCCCGGATGGACCGGCTGGTGATCCTGGAGCGCGGCCGCATCGTCGAGCTGGGGTCGCATGAGGAGCTGCTGAAGGCCAACGGCCACTACGCCGCGCTGTGGCGCCGCCAGTCCGGCGGCTTCCTGGGCGAGGAAGAGCAGGCGGCGGAGTAGCCGCGCTCACTCCGCAGCGACGGCCGCAACCTGCTCGATCAAGGACCGGACCAGCGCGAGATCGGCCGGCGTTGCCGGGGTGTAGACGATCATCTGCAGATCCGGCCGGCCGTCGACCGCGAAGGCCGAATATTCCATCGAGATCGGCCCGAGCACGGGGTGGCGCAGGTGCTTCACCCCATCGCCATGAGTCTGCACCTCATTGTCGCGCCACATCGCCGCGAATTCCGGGCTCGTGCGGCACAATTCGTCGACCAGCGGCTGCACCTCGGCCGCGGCGCCGGCACGGGCGGCATCGATCCGGAAGGCACTGACCACGAAGCGGGCCACGCTCTCCCAATCGAACTGCGCGGCGCGGACGCGGGGATCGCCGAAGATCATGCGCAGCACGTTGCGCCGTTCGGGCGGCAAGGCGCCGTAGTCGGTGAGCACGGCCGCGGCCGCGCGGTTCCAGGCGACCACATCCCATACCGCGGTCCTGACGATCGCCGGGCTGTAGGGCAGCGCGTCGAGCAGCCGCTGCAGCCGCGGCGTGATCGCGTCGCTACCGCGATAATGGACTTCGGGCGGGCGGCCAAGACCGAGCAGAAACAGGTGCTCGCGCTCGACCTCGGTCAGCACCAGCGCCTTGGCGATGCGGTCCAGCACATCCGCCGAGGCGTTGCCGCCGCGGCCCTGCTCCAGCCACGTGTACCAGGTCGCGCTGATGTTGGCGCGCTGCGCCACCTCTTCCCGGCGCAGCCCCGCCGTCCGCCGGCGGCCGGAGAAGCCGAAGGAGGCCGGATCCAGCTTCGTGCGCCGGTTCCGGAGATAGTCGCCGAGCCGGTTGTCATTCAGGGAAGGCATGTATTACCCGTCAGGATCTATACCAGGATAATGTCTCTACTTTAACAGGATGATCATGGGTTGCACAGGGTGCCTTCCCCGCCTGGCCGGGCACTAAGGCCTGTCGGTGCGCTTGCCGTGATTTAAAATAAAATCACCGAGGAGATGCAAATAATGTTATATTTTTTCTTGTAGGACAGCGAATTTATCGCTTCCGAACGAAAGTCATTTCCATGAATTCGCCCAACTGGCTGAAGCCAGGCCTCTACGGAGTCGCCTGCGGTGCCGTCGCGCTTGCCGTCATCGGCTTTTCCTGGGGCGGCTGGGTCACCGGCAGTTCGGCCAAGCGCATGGCCACCGACCAGTCCAAGGCCGACGTGGTCGCGGCGCTGACCCCGATCTGCGTCGACATGTC
The DNA here is from genome assembly GCF_057815775.1 of Inquilinus sp. Classification (NCBI taxonomy): domain Bacteria; kingdom Pseudomonadati; phylum Pseudomonadota; class Alphaproteobacteria; order Rhodospirillales; family Rhodospirillaceae; genus Inquilinus; species Inquilinus sp. The sequence continues at coordinate 8,782 of NZ_JBYRFX010001035.1, read as the reverse complement.
GACCCGCGATCCGCAGCTGGCCGAGCGCATGGTCGAACTGAAGAAGGCGTCGACCTACAGCCGCGGCGACATCATCCTGAAGGCCGGCTGGGCGACCATGCCGGGGGCGACCGAAGGCAACAAGGCGCTGGCCAGCGCCTGCGCCACCCAGCTCGTCATCTGACGGCGCGGCAGGGGCGGTCCACCGCCCCTGCCCTCCACCTCACGGCGCCTTGGCATCCGCCGGCATCACCTCGACCGTGGCGGTCATGCCCGATGCCAGCAGCACGCCGTCGGGTATCTTGTCGATCGCGATCCGGACCGGGATGCGCTGGGCCAGCCGGACCCAGCTGAAGGTCGGGTTGACGTCGACGATCTGGTAGATCGAGTTGAGCGCGATCTCGCGGTCGGCGATGGCGCGGTCGATGCTGAGGACATGGCCCTGCAGCGGCGTCGACATCCCCATCAGCCGGATCTCGACCTTGTCGCCCGGATGGATGCGCGGGATCTTGGTCTCCTCGAAATAGCCGCGGACATGAAAGCTGTCGGCGTCGACGATCGCCATCACCTGCTTGCCCGCGGTGGAGTAGTCGCCTTGCCGCAGGATCAGCGACGAGACGAAGCCGTTGACCGGCGAGCGCACCGTGGCACGCTCAAGGTCCAGCTTCGCCGTATCCAGCGCCGCCTGGGCCTGTTCCACCGCCGCATGGGCCGCCTGGGCCGCCGATTCGGCCTGCTGCTTGGCCTCGACCGAAATCGCGTTGAGGCCCAGCTTGGCCCGGCGTGCGGCATCCGCCTCCAGCTGGTCCGCCTGGGCCTGCTGGCTGTCCAGCGCCGCCTGGTCCCGCTGGACCGCCAGCTTGAACCGGTCCAGGTCGATCACGAACAGGACGTCACCCTTCTGCACCAGCTGGTTGTTGGTGACGTGCAGCTCGGTCACGAGGCCGGAGACGTCGGGCGCCACCTGCACGATTTCCGCCGCCACCCGCGCATCGCGGGTCCAGGGGCTGTCGATGTAGTACTGCCACAGCAGCACCCCGGCGACGACGGCGCCGGCCGCGACGACCAAAGTGATGAAGATGCGGAGGGCGAGGGCTGCGATTTTCATGGCGGTCTTCTTTCCCTCACATCGTCAGCGCGACGAGGGTGGTGAGGATGATCAGGAGCAGGGACAGGTCGAACAGCGCCGGATGCCAGATCCAGCGATAGGCGCCGACGCGCCCCAGCACGAAGCGCAGCAGGCCGGTGAGGATCAGCGCCACCACGAGGTAGCCGAGCATCGGCGACAGGTAGACGCCGGCAAGGTCGATTTCCTTAATCATCGGACGCATGGTGTCGGGCTCATGGTGTCGGCACGATTAGGTCGCGGATGAGGGCCGGGCCATCGGCCTGCGGCATGGCGAAGAACTCGGACTGGTAGGACAGCGTCACCCAGATCGCGGTGACCGCGACCAGGGCGGCAACCGTGTTGCGGTCGGTCTCCAGCCCTTGCAGCACCTCGCCGGCACGGGCCAGGGCGGCCATTGCCTCCGGCCCGCTGCGGCCCCGATGGCGCCAGGCCAGGCCGAAATGGCGCTCCAGCGCGGCCAGCGCCGCCTCCGCCGCCCGCGTCCCGGGCGGCGGCAGCCGGTCGGACAGGCGGCGCAGCATCATGATGTTGTGGCCGACGCGCAGGCTGGCCAGGCTGCCGTGCAGGATCGGCCGGTCGCCGGGCGAGGCGTGGTCGAGCCGCGAGAACAGCCCGTTGACGCGGTCGAACATGCGGCTTTCGAACTCGGCCTGCGACAGGCCGCTGCCGGAGGCCATGCGCGACAGGTCGGCCATGATGCCGGTGACGAAACGCTGCGCCATCCAACGCGCGCCGAGCGGCCGGATCAGCCGGAACAGCAGCACCGCCAGGGCGATGCCGGCCACGGTGGCAAGGGCGTTGTTGACCGCGCCGGCGAAGTCGAGCGACGCGTGGTCGGACAGCCCCAGCAGGGTCAGGAAGTTGATGCAGAGCAGTAGCCCGGAGGCTCCGATCCGCGGTGCCGGCATCAGCACGCCGGCCGGCACCAGCACCGTGGCCAGCACCAGGGCCAGCATCGGGAAGCCGTCGACCCGGGGCAGCACCAGCGCGAAATAGAGCAGGTAGATGACCGACGCGACCAACGCCATGCGCAGGAATTCCTTGGCCGGCATCGCCGGTTCGTCCGCGCCGGAAAAGAAGCCGAAGACCACGACCAGGATGGTGGCGGCCGCGGCACCGTTCGGCCAGGCGGTGAGGATCCAGAAGCTGCAGGCAACCGCCAGCGCGGTGAAGGCAGTGATCCCGGCCATGATGGCGGCGGCCTGGTCGCGGTGCCGGCTGACCGACGGCGCCGACCGCATGGTGGGCGGCCGGGTGCCGGCGGCGACATGGTCGCGCAGCCGCCGGCAGTCGTCGCGCAGCGTCAGCACGTCCTGCAGCCGGTCCAGCAGGATGCGCACGACCATGGCGGTCTGGCTGTGCCGCAGCTCCTCCAGCCTCGGCTGCAGGCTGTCGATCAGGCGCCGCGCGGCGCCGACGCTCTCGTCGTCGTCCGGCTGGCCTGGGCCCGGCGACCGGTCCATGACCCGCGCCACCGCCTCGAAGGCCGGATGAATCGCCTGCCACCAGGCCGGATCGCGGAAGCGCAGCAGCCGCCCCCGCTCCTGGATCGAGACCAGCACGGCAAGAAAGGTGAACAGCCGCCCCTGCAGTTGCCGGACCACATCATTGGCCAGGCGGATCGCGCGGGTGTCGAACACCGCATGGGCCCGCAGCGACTCCAGCGCCACCGCGTCGGCGATCAGCCGGGCGCGGTCGGCCTGTGGTGCCTCGTCGGTGCCCTCGGTGCGCAGGATGCCGACCGCCCAGGTCGCCGTGGCCGCCAGCATCGCCTCGATCCGGCCCAGCAGCACCCGCCCGACCGGGCGCGGCAGGATGATGGCGCTGAGCACCCCGGCGCAGCCGATCGCCAGCAGGATCTCGACGCAGCGGTTGGTGGCGATGTCGAACACCGTCTCCGGCGCGGTGATCGCCGGGAAGCCGATGATCGCGGCGGTGTAGCCGGCCAGCAGCGGCGCATAGGCGCTGGGGGCGTCGCGCAGCAGCACGGAGACATAGATGCAGCAGCCAAACCACAGCGCGCTGGCCAGCACGAACAGCTCACGCTCCTGCGCGAACAGGGCGATGAAGGTCATGCTGGCGATCACCCCCAGCGAGGTGCCGAGCACGCGGTAGACGCTCTTCGACAGCATCATCCCGGTCAGCGGCTGCGACACGATGTAGACGGTCAGCATCGCCGTGCCGGGCGAGGACAGGTTGATGCGCAAGCAGATCCAGGCGGCCAGGATCGCGGCGCAGAATGTGCGCAGCGAGAACACGCCATCACGCCAGGTCGGCCAGTCCATATTGTCCCCGATGGCCTAGCGGCCGCCCTCAGACTCTGCCCCTGCCCGCGCCGACCGGCCGGCGGCGATCGCCCGCTCGATCCGGCCCAGCACGTCGAGGCAGGTCATCATATCGCGATCCGTGACATCGGCGAGCAGGCGTTCGCGCACATCGACGCCGACGCCGTGGATGCCCTCGACCAGGGTGCGGCCATCGGCGGTGAGATGGATGGCCTTGGCCCGCCGGTCACTGCCGTCCTCGCGCCGTTCGATCAGCCCCTGGGCCTCGAGTGCGTCGAGCAGCCGCACCAGCGACGGCCCCTCGATGCCGAGCGATTCCGCCAGGTCGCGCTGGCGGAGACCTTCGCCCATCCGGAACAGGTGGAGCAACGGCTGCCAGGTGGCGGAGCTGAGGCCGTAATGGGCAAGCTTCTCATCGATCTCGCGGCGCCACAACCGGCCGACCAGATAGATCCGGAAGCCGAAATCGTCGCGGGCGGAGGTGGGTGGGTTCTGCATGCCCTAATTATTAGCATCCTAATAATTAGGGCTGTTTGCATTCACCGCATTCCAGACCGCCCCGCCGCGCATCCTGGCGTGGCAGGTGCCGTCAGTGGCTGCGGCCGTCCACCGAGATGGTCTGCAGGCTGGACAGGTCCACCCCGTCGAGGCAGCGGACATTGATCGCGACCATGGCGGTGCCATCCGGCTTGCGGCCGCGGGCGAAGGATTCGATGCCGCAGGCCGGGCAGAACAGGTGTTCGATCACCTTGCGGTTGAAGCGGTAATCGACCAGCTCGCCATCGCCGGACAGCAGAGTGAACCGGTCGGGCATGACGAAGTTGAGCAGCAGGCCGCGCTTGGAACAGTTCGAGCAATTGCAGCTCATCACCTGGGCCAGGTCGGTCTCGACCTCGTAGCGCACGGCGCCGCAATGGCAGCCGCCTTCATAGGTCTTGGTCTCGGGCATGGCGGTCCTCCCCCGGCAGTGTCCGGTTCGCCGCGGGAAACAGCGGCGTTGGTCCGAAAATGACCCGGCCGTGCCGTCCTGTCCATACCCCCGGGTCGGCCGCCTTCAGGCGGCCGTACCCCCGGTCCGGCAGCCTCAGGCGGCCGCACCGACCCCGTATTCCAGCCCGGCATCGGCCAGCCAGTCCCAGGCATACTGGGCGAACGACCGCCTGACATAGAGGCGCAGCCTGACGGCGCCATCCGCGTCGTCGAGGCGATGCACGATCACGTCGGCCTGGGACAGCGTGCTCTGTGCCACCGACCCGGCCGGGAAGGCGCGGGGATGCAGGTCCAGCGGGCACCCCTTGGCCAGCACGTCCAGCACCTTCGGACCGGTCAGGACGATCACCGTCCAGTTGTCGGTGACGTTGGTGACGGCGGCGAACTGGCCGGCCAGCGCAGCGTTCAGCCGGTCGGCGAGATCGGCCTCGCGGTCCACCCCGCCGACGACGAGCCACTCGTTCGGGCCGAGCCACAGCGCGGTGAGCCCCTCGGCCGCGGCCGCGCCCGGGCGGGCAAGCAGGCCGAGGCCGAGCACGCCGCGCACCGCCGCGGCAAAGCCGGCATCGCCGACATCGCCACGCAGGTTCAGCTTGGCCTCATGCGGAATCTCGGCCAGGCGGAGGCCGGGATTGGCCGGCGACACCAGCGGGCGGACCAGGCCTTCGGTCGCGGACCGGCGGACCGGCTGGACGGGGTTGGCAGTGGCGATGTCAGCCATGGAGGCGTGCTCCCTCGAGGTCGACGAACACCGGCTTCACCACCTTGGCCGGGATGGTACGGTCGGGCATGGCGATGTGGACCGTGCCGTCGAGCCGGCCGGAGCCGCCCTTGACCAGGGCCAGGGCGATCGACCGGCCGATGTTCGGGCTCCAGTAGCTGGAGGTGACATGGCCAAGCATCGGCACCGGCGGCGCGCCGGGGGTTGCCGTGTCGATGATGTGCGCCCCTTCCTCCAGCACCAGCGTCGGGTCGTCTGTCAGCAGGCCGACCAGCTGCTTGCGGTCGGTCCGCGTGGTGTCGACCCGGTCGAGCGACCGCTTGCCGATGAAGTCCGGCTTCTTCTTGCCGACGATCCAGTCCATGCCCAGGTCGCCCGGGGTGACCGTGCCGTCCGTCTCCTGGCCGACGATGATGAAGCCCTTCTCGGCGCGCAGCACATGCATCGATTCGGTGCCGTAGGGCACGAGATCCAACCCCTGCCCCGCACCCTCGATCGCCTCCATCAGCGCCAGGCCGTGCGCGGCCGGGACGTTGATCTCGTAGGACAGCTCGCCGGTGAAGGAGATGCGGAACACCCGCGCCTTTAGCCCGGCCACCACGCCCCCGCGCATGGTCAAGTGTGGGAAGGCCTCGTTCGACAGGTCCAGGTCGGTCAGCCGGGACAAGAGCTCACGGCATTTCGGGCCGGAGATGGTGGCGACCGCCCATTGCTCGGTGACCGAAGTCAGGAACACCTTGAGATCGGGCCATTCGGTCTGCTGCCATTCCTCGAGCCAGGCGAGGACATTGGCGGCGCCGCCGGTGGTGGTGGTCATGTGGAAATGATCGTCGGCGAGGCGCGTGGTGACGCCGTCATCCTTGACCATGCCGTCCTCGCCCAGCATCAGGCCGTAGCGGCAGCCGCCGATCGCCAGCTTGGCCCAGGCGTTGGTGTAGACGCGGTTCAGGAACTCCGCCGCATCCGGCCCGCGGATGTCGATCTTGCCCAGCGTGGTCGCATCCATCACGCCGACCGAGGTGCGGGCCGCCTTGACCTCGCGGTTGACGGCGGCGTGCATGTCCTCGCCCGGCTTCGGGAAGTACCAGGCCCGCTTCCAGCCGCCACCGACATTCTCGAACACGGCGCCGTGCTTCTCGGCCCAGCCATGCATCGGGGTGCGCCGGATCGGGGCGTACAGCGCCTTGACCCCGCGGCCGGCGATGGCGCCGAAGGTGACCGGGGTGTAGGGCGGGCGGAAGGTGGTGACGCCGATCTCCGGGATGGTCTTGCCCATGGTCTGGGCGACGATGCCCAGCGCGTTGACGTTGCCGGTCTTGCCCTGGTCGGTCGCCATTCCCGTGGTGGTGTAGCGCTTGACGTGCTCGACCGAGACCATGCCTTCGCACAGCGCCAGCCGCAGGTCCTTGGCGGTGACGTCGTTTTGGAAGTCGACGAAGGCGCGCACCGCATTGGCCGGGCGGTCCGACGGCACGTACCACAGCGGCCGGGCGTCGCTGCCGTCCGGCTCCTCCTGCGCGGTCTCGATCGCCGGCACCGGCACGGCGACCGGGGTCAGCCCCGCGGCTTCCGCCGCCGAGGCACCGGCGACCAGGCCTTCCTGCAGTGCATCGGCGTAGCGGACGGTGCCGGCGCAGCCGCCGGCCGACCGTTCGGCCTGGAAGGACTGGCCGGGCATGAAGGTCGCCCGCGCCTCGTCCCAGCGCAGCCGGCCGCGCGACTGCGACTGCAGGTTCAGCACCGGGTTCCAGCCGCCGGACATGGCAACGGCGTCGCAGGCGATGGTGGTCTCGGCCCCGCGCCGCACCGACAGCCCGTCGGCCGCCAGCGGCATCAGCCGCACCTCGTTCACCCGCAGGCGGCCGGAGGTGCCGATCACGGCATGGCCGGCATAGATCGCCAGGCCGGCGGCCCGCGCCGCCCGGACCAGCGGTCCGTCGGCATCGGCCCGGGTGTCGACGATCGCCGGCACGTCGACGCCGGCGGCGGCGAGGTCGAGGGCAGTGGCATAGGCGGCATCGTCGCTGGTCACGACCACGACGCGCTCGCCAACCTTCACGCCCCAGCGGTTCAGATAGGCGCGCACGGCGCCGGCCAGCATGATGCCCGGCCGGTCGTTCTCGGCGAACACCAGGCTGCGTTCGATCGAGCCGGTGGCCAGCACCACCTGCTTCGCCCGCACCTTCCACAGCCGCTGCCGCGGGGTGCCGGCCGGCACCGCATGCGGCGGGACATGGTCGGAGGTGCGCTCGAGCAGGCCGAGCCAGTTGTGGCCGTAGTAGCCGAAGGCGGTGGTGCGCGGCAGCACCCGGACATCGGGCATCGCCGCCAGTTCGGCCACCGTCGCCCTGACCCAGTCCAGCGCCGCGGCATCGCCGACCGACGCCGTCGATTCCGACCGCAGCCAGCCGCCGAAGCGCCCCTGGTCCTCGGCCAGGATCACCCGGGCGCCGGCGCGGGCGGCGGCCAGCGCGGCGCCGAGGCCGGCGAGGCCGCCGCCGACCACCAGCACGTCGCAATGGGCGTTGACATGGTCGTAGCGGTCGGGGTCGGGCAGGCGCGGCGATACGCCGAGCCCGGCCGCCTTGCGGATGAAGCGCTCATAGACCATCCAGGCCTTGGGCGACCGCGGCCACATGAAGGTCTTGTAGTAGAAGCCGGCCGGCAGCATCGGCGCGAACAGATCGTTGATCGCGTGGATGTCGAAGCGCAGCGACGGCCAGCGGTTCTGGCTGTGCGCCGTCAGCCCGTCGAACAGCTCGACCTGGGTGGCGCGGGTGTTCGGGTCGGTCCGTGCCGTGTCGGGCCCGAGCTGGACCAGTGCGTTCGGCTCCTCCGGCCCCGCCGACACGATGCCGCGCGGCCGATGGTACTTGAAGCTGCGGCCGAGCAGATGCACGCCATTGGCCAGCAGGCCCGAGGCCAGCGTGTCGCCGTCATAGCCGCGATAGGTCCGGCCGTCGAAGCGGAAGTCGGCGCTCTTGGTGCGGTCGATATCGGCGCCGCGGCCGACCAGGCGGTAGCGTTGAGTCATGGAATCTGCCTGGTCATCACGTCTGCGGGCCGGACGGGGTCGCCGGATCGACCAGCGGCGCGTTGGCGGCGCCCCGCGCCGGCTCGCCCGATGGGGTCGGGATCGACTGGCCCTCGATCACCGGCGCCGGATCGCCGGCACCATAGATCGCCAGAATCTCGTCGCTCGCCGTGTTGCGCGCCATGTTGAGCCAGCGGCGGCAGCCATGGATGTGAACCCAGCGCTCGTAATGCAGCCCCTTGGGGTTGGAGCGCATGAAGACATAGTCCGCCCATTCGGCGTCGCTCAGCTCGGCCGGGGCGGCCGGGCGGCGGATATGGGCCTCGCCGCCACAGCGGAATTCACGCTGGTCGCGCGGGCCACACCAGGGGCAATCGATCAGGAACATGGGTCGCGGCCTTCCCTAATGCGCCACGGCGGCGGCGCCGTGTTCGGCCACCAGCGCGCCGGAGCTGAAGCGGTCGAGCGCGAAGGGTGCTGCGATGGCGTTGGGTTCGCCGCGGGCGATGGTGTGGGCGAAGACGTGGCCGGAGCCGGGGGTGGCCTTGAAGCCGCCGGTGCCCCAGCCGCAGTTGATGAACAGGTTCTCGACCGGGGTCTTGCCGATGATCGGGCTGGCGTCCGGCGACACGTCGACGATGCCG
>NZ_JBYRFX010001034.1:0-4299 GCF_057815775.1 Inquilinus sp. | reverse complement strand
AATCGCCACCGCCCTCAAGCGCGCCGGCATCGTCCAGGCGCTGTTTAACCTGCCCGCTGGCAACTGGGCGGCAGGCGAGCGCGGTATCGGCTGCTTGCCGGACCGCGTGGACGAATTCCGCCGTGGCGTCGACACCGCCATCGACTATGCCAAGGCGCTCGACTGCAAAACCGTCAATTGCCTCGCGGGACTCGCCCCCACCGGCGCTGATACCGCAGCGCTCGACCGCACCCTGATCGACAACCTCAATTATGCCGCACCACGCCTCGCCGATGCCGGCATCGATCTGGTCATCGAGCCGATCAACCGGCGCGACATGCCGACCTTTCATCTGTCCACCACCGACCACGCCGAAGCCATTATGGCTGAGGTGACGGCGCCTAATCTCAAGATTCAGTACGATTTTTACCACATGCAGATCATGCAGGGCGATCTGGTCCCCACTTTCGAGCGCCTGCAGCATCGCATCGGCCACGTCCAGATCGCCGATAATCCCGGCCGCAACGAGCCCGGCACGGGCGAGATCAACTATCCCTACATCTTCTCCGCTCTCGATCGGCTCGGTTACGCGGGCTGGGTGGGTTGCGAATACAAGCCCGGCGCCGGCACTTCCGAGGGCCTTGGCTGGATGAAACCCTATCGCGAGGAGAGCAGATCATGAAAATCGGTTTCATCGGACTGGGCGTCATGGGGCGCCCAATGGCCGGCCACCTGATCGCCGCCGGCCACAGCCTGGTGCTGCATGACATCACCGGCGTGCCGGAGGAGCTGGTGGCCAAGGGCGCCACCGCCGTGTCCTCCGCCGCCGAGGCCGCCCGCCGCGCCGACATCGTCATCACCATGGTGCCCGACACGCCGCATGTGGAGGCGGCACTGTTCGGCCCCGCCGGCGTCGCAGAAGGCCTGTCGCCGGGCAAGGTGGTGGTCGATATGAGCTCGATCTCGCCGATCGCGACCAAGGGCTTCGCCGAAAGGATCAACGCCCTGGGCTGCGACTATCTCGATGCTCCTGTCTCAGGCGGCGAGGTCGGCGCCAAGGCCGCCAGCCTGACCATCATGATCGGCGGACCGCAGGCCGCCTTCGACCGGGTGAAGCCGCTGTTCGAGGCGATGGGCAAGAACGTCACCCTGGTCGGCGGCAATGGTGACGGCCAGACGACCAAGGTGGCCAACCAGATCATCGTCGCCCTGACCATCGAGGCGGTGGCCGAGGCGCTGCTGTTCGCGGCCAAGGCCGGCGCCGACCCGGCCCGGGTGCGCCAGGCGCTGATGGGCGGTTTCGCAGCGTCGCGCATCCTCGAGGTGCATGGCGAGCGCATGATCCAGCGCAACTTCGCGCCGGGCTTCCGCATCGCCCTGCACCAGAAGGACCTGGCCCTGGCGCTGGACGGCGCCAAGGCGCTGGGCGTGCCGCTGCCGAACACCGCGGCGACGCAACAGTTGCTGCACGCGGCCGTTGCCCAGGGAGGAGCCGCCTGGGACCATTCCGCCATCCTCAAGGTGCTGGAGCGCCAGGCCGACTTCGAGATCGCCGGCCCCGCGGACGAACGGCAGGATGCGGCGTAACCTCCCTCTTCGTCATTGCGAGCGTAGCGAAGCAATCCATGGCGCCGCCTGGCATGGATTGCTTCGTCGGCTTCGCCTCCTCGCAATGACGAGGGAGGGTGCGTCCCTGTTTGAAGCACTTTCAAATCCGCCGCCTCTGTCGTCTCCACCGCCCGGTGCTAGGCTTGCCGCCGACAGGACCGGAGGCGTGCGATGCGGCTGTGGATCAGGGACCCGCTGGCGATCCTGGCGGATGGGGCCGAGCGCGGCGTGGTGGTCGAGGACGGCCGCATCGCCGAGCTGGTGCCGGCGGGGCGTGAGCCCGCGGCGCCGGTCGACAGCGTGTTCGACGCCGGCGCTCATGTCGTGCTGCCCGGGCTGATCAACACCCATCATCATTTCTACCAGACCCTGACCCGCGCCTTGCCGGCGGCGCTGGACCGCGAGCTGTTCCCCTGGCTGCAGGCGCTATATCCGGTCTGGGCCCGGCTGGACCCGGAGGCGCTGCGCAGCGCCGTCACCGTGGCGATGGCGGAGCTGCTGCTGTCCGGCTGCACCACCACCTCGGACCATCACTACGTCTTCCCGGACGGGCTGGAGCACGCCATCGACATCGAGGTCGAGGTGGCCCGGTCGCTCGGCCTCCGCGCCATGCTGACCCGCGGTTCGATGAACCTGTCGGTGCGCGACGGCGGCCTGCCGCCCGACAGTGTGGTGCAGGACGAGGATGAAATCCTGGCCGACAGCGAGCGGCTGATCGCGGCGCATCACCAGCCCGGCGACGGCGCCATGGTCCAGATCGCGCTGGCCCCCTGCTCGCCCTTCTCGGTCACCGGATCGTTGATGCGGCGCACGGCCGAGCTGGCGGCGCGGCATGACGTCCGGCTGCACACCCACCTGGCCGAGACCGAGGACGAGAACCGCTTCTGCGTCGAAAAATTCGGCTGCCGGCCGCTGGACTACCTGGAGGATTGCGGCTGGCTGGGCCCGCGCACATGGCTGGCGCATGGCATCCATTTCGACCCGTCCGAGATCGCCCGCCTGGCCCGGGCCGGCACGGCGGTGACGCATTGCCCCTGCTCGAACCAGGTGCTGGGCTCCGGCCATTGCCCGGTGCATGGCATGGAACAGGCGGGCATGAACGTTGGTCTCGGCGTCGACGGCTCCGCCTCCAATGACGGCTCGAACCTGATGCAGGAGGTGCGCGCCGCCTTCCTGCTGCAGCGGCACCATTACGGCGTCACGAAGGTCAGCCATCGCGACGCGCTGCGCTGGGCCACCGCCGGCTCGGCCGCCTGCCTGGGCCGGCCGGATCTCGGCACCATCGCGCCGGGCCAGCAGGCCGATTTGGCTCTGTTCGCGCTGGACGAGCTACGCTTCGCCGGCCATGGCGACCCGCTGGCGGCGCTGGTGCTGTGCGGCGCCCACCGGGCCGATTACGTCATGGTCGGCGGCGCCTGGCGGGTGCGGCAGGGCACCATTCCCGGCCTCGACCTGCCCGCTTTGATCCGCAGCCACCAAGCCCTGGCGGCGCGGATGCAGGCCTCGTTCTGACTCCACCCGCTTGCCAAACAGCCATTCGATTCACTAAAATGCTCATTCAATAAGGATCGAACGGCCAGTCGGGAGGCGGGGATGGATGACGTCCTGGAAAGCCGGGTCCGGGCACGGCTGCCGCAGGATGCGCGGCGCGAACAGCTGATCGAGGCCGCGATCACCGCGATCGCCGAACATGGCCTGTCCAACGTCACGCTCAGCAAGGTGGCCAGCCTGGCCGGCCTGACCGCCGGCATGGTCAATTTCCACTTCAAGTCGAAGCAGGAGCTGCTGCAGGCGACGCTGTCGCGCATGGCCGAGACCTATCGCACCCTGTGCGAAAGCGCGGTGGCGACGGCCGGCCGGGCGCCGGAGGCGGCGCTGATGGCGCTGATCCGCGCCAGCTTCGACCCGCAGGTGGCGAGCCTGGAGCGGCTGGCGGTCTGGTACGCCTTCTGGGGCGAAAGCCGGGCGCGCGACGACTACATGGCGATCGTCGGCACCTCCGACCGCGCCTTCTACGATTCGGTGCATGCGCTGATGGCGGAGCTGGCGGAGCGCGCCGGCGCGCGGATCGAGCTGCGCGCCGCGGCGCTGGGCCTGTGCGGGCTGGTCGACGCCCTGTCGCAGGAGGCGCTGGTGCAGCACGAGGCCTTCGACTGGGACGACGCAGTCGACACCTGCCGCCGCTATCTCGCCAACCTGTTCCCGGCGGAGTTCGCGGCCCCGGCCCGGCTGCGCCTGGTCGCCGAGGCGGAGGCGCCGGCGCCGGCGGCGCCGTCCCTGCCCGCCACCTTGCCCGGCTGGACCTATGCCGATGCCGATTTCCACGCCGCCGAGCGCGAGCGCATCCACCGGCCGGCCTGGCACCTCGTCGCGCATGTCTCGGAGCTGCCGAACCCCGGCGACTACGTCACCTTCGAGGCGCTGGGCGAGCGCGCCTTCGTCATCCGCGGCGAGGATGGCGGCATCCGCGCCTTCCACAATGTCTGCCGCCACCGCGCCCATGCCGTGCTGGAAGGCCGCGACGGCCATTGCAGCGGCCTGATCCGCTGCCCCTACCACGCCTGGTGCTATGCCTGGGACGGACGCTTGCGCGCCGTCGCGGCGGCCAAGACCTTCCCCGATATCGAGACATCGGGCCTGGGCCTGGTGCCGCTGGAGAGCGAGGTGTTTTCCGGCTTCGTCTTCCTGCGCTTCGAAGGTGGCGGCCCATCC
>NZ_JBYRFX010001033.1:0-3856 GCF_057815775.1 Inquilinus sp. | reverse complement strand
CGGTCGGCCCTGACCCGTGCGGGGGATCCGGCGGGCAGGGCGGCGGCGGTTGCCGCATATCCCTGGTTCAGCTGTTCGGAGATGGAATTGCCGATCCGCGCCAGATCGTGCAGCACCTCCAGCTCCAGCGCCGCCCAATCCCGCTCATGCGTCTCACAGCCTGGGCTTGTGGTGCCGGCGGGGGCGGTTGCGGGATTGAGCGGGGCTTGGGTCATGGGGACAGCATGACCCCGATGGGTGGATGGTCACAATGAACAAAACGTGTACGAAGACGGAGTGCGAAGCCCCTTCGCGTTGCCTCGCCCGCCTGGCGGGAGCGGCAACATGCAGTCCCCCGCAAACAAAAACGGGCGGCATCCCTGGGGAGGCCGCCCGTTTTGGTTTCAGCGTTCTGCGCTGTCCGTCAGGACACTTGCAGATTCGCCGCCGACTCCCGGCCATCCCGGCCGCGCGCCAGTTCGAACGTGACCTGCTGGCCTTCGTTCAATGACCGCAGCCCGGCGGCTTCGACCGCCGAAATGTGGACGAACACGTCCTTACCGCCGTTGTCCGGCTGGATGAACCCGAAGCCCTTGGTGGTGTTGAACCACTTCACGGTACCAGTCGCCATACGTCACTCCATGGGCAGCAAAGGCCGCCGTCGTTCACGACCGAATGGAATCCCGGCCGCGTCGGCCAAGTGAGCCGAAGCCAGTCACATAGGAACCGCCCCCGCGCTCGCCTAGAGCGACATTGTGGATTCGACCGAAACTTGCGCGGCGAGACTGTCGCAATGCATCCGGCAAACCTCGGAAATAGCTGGTTATTCAGACTCGACGGTGCAGTTCCCTTGGCCGCCGACCGCGACTCCGGCACGCGTTATGGGCCGGCTGAGGACCAGGCATGGGACCATGCTGGCAGGACCGGGCGTCTTTGCCGCAGGGACCGGGAACCGTCCGGGGCGCCCAGGTGTTTGGGACACGGATTTTCAGTTCGCGATGCTGCACCCCAATGTAGAAGCCGCATTCAGCGATTTAAAAAATCATTCTGAAAATAAATACAGAATCCAATCTAAATTCTCATAGCCTTTGTCAGTCTAGACAAAGGGAAAAACTTCTGATGATTCATGCAAACGTCACGATTCTGAGTATTATGCCTGGGGCAAAGACCTTGCCGCATAGAGGAGTATTCAGTGATGCCGAATCTTATTCTGGGGGGCCTGGGCGACGACATCCTTGTCGGGTCCACAGGCGATGATCTGATCATCGATGTCTTCGGGAACGACCGGATCAACGGCGACCTGGGCAACGACACCATCCTGGCCGGCCTGGGCAACGACATCGCCAAAGGCGGCGATGGCAACGACACCATCGATGGCGGCCAAGGCGACGACCTGGTGCGCGGCGACGACGGCAACGACAACCTCACGGGCAATGTCGGCAACGACGTCGTCCATGGCGGCAATGGCGACGACCACATCAACGGCGACCAGGGCAGCGACCTCGTCTATGGCGACGACGGCAACGACTACGTCTTCGGCGGCCAGGGCGACGACAAGGTCTATGGCGGCAACGGCAACGACCATCTCTTCGGCAGCGAGGGCAACGACCTCGTCGTCGGCGGGCTCGGCGATGACGTCCTGAGCGGCGACAACGGCCGGAACACCGCGCACACCAAGGTGGGCGTCGGCAACGACGTGCTCGAGGGCGGCTCAGGCAACGACACGCTCATCACCGGCGATGGCATCGACACCCTCACGGGCGGCGCCGGCAACGACACCTTCCTGTTCCGCTTCCACGACCCGGAGGCCGGCTCGAGCCAGGGCTACAGCAACATCACCGACTTCGATCCGGCGCACGACAAGTTCGCCTTCGACGCGGTGGGCATCGGCACGGACGGCGCCGGCGAGAACTTCGTCAACCACGCCACGGGCGGGTCCGGCACGGCGGTGGACACGTTCTTCAGCGGCGCGGCGTCCGGCGCGAATGGCGAGCATGTGGTCGTGGTCACCGACCAGGGCTTCACCTCGGCCAGCAATGCCGCGCGCGGCATCACGGGCGAGCATGCCGGCGACATCATCGTCTATTACGACAGCAAGACCGACACAGCAAACCTGGCCTATGTCACCTCGACCAACCAGGCGGACACCTTCGCCCACCTGACCGACGTCCACAGCGTGGACGATCTGGCCAACCTGCACCTGACGGCGTCGGACTTCACCTTCGTCTGATCGACCGGCACGGACCCGCGCCCCGCTTCGGCGGGGCGCTTACTATCCGTCCGAGCCTTACTTGCCCCGGGCCATCGCGCCCAGACGCAGGCGCAACGCGTTGAGCTTGATGAAGCCCTGCGCGTCGCGCTGGTCGTACACCGAATCCTCCTCGAAGGTGACGTAGTCGAGGCGGTACAGGCTGTTCGGGCTCTTGCGGCCGGCGACGATGACGTTGCCCTTCCACAGCTTCAGCCGGACGGTGCCGTTGACCCGCTCCTGGGTCTTGTCGACCAGCGCCTGGATCGCCTCGCGCTCCGGCGAATACCAGAAGCCGTTGTAGATCAGCTCGGCATAGCGCGGCATCACCTCGTCCTTGAGGTGGGCGGCGCCACGGTCGAGCGTGATCGATTCGATCGCCCGGTGCGCGGCCAGCAGCACGGTGCCGCCCGGGGTCTCATAGATGCCGCGGCTCTTCATGCCGACGAAGCGGTTCTCGACCAGGTCCAGCCGGCCGACACCGTTCTGGCCGCCCAGCTCGTTCAGCCGGGTCAGCACCGAAGCCGGCGACAGGCGCTCGCCGTCGATGCCGACCGCGTCGCCCTGCTCGAACTCGATCTCGACATAGGTCGGCGCATCCGGCGCCTCGGCCGGGCTGACCGAGCGGGTGTACATCGCCTCATCAGGCTCGACCCAGGGGTCCTCCAGCGCCTTGCCCTCGTAGGAGATGTGCAGCAGGTTGGCGTCGGTCGAATACGGCGCCTCGCCGTACTTGTCCTTGGCGATCGGAATCTGCCGCTCTTCGGCATAGGCCAGGAGGCGGGTGCGGCTGGTCAGGTCCCACAGCCGCCAGGGCGCGATCACCTTGATGTGCGGGTTCAGCGCATAGGCCGACAGCTCGAACCGGACCTGGTCGTTGCCCTTGCCGGTGGCGCCATGGGCGACGGCATCGGCGCCGACCTCGGCCGCGATCTCGACCAGGTGCTTGGAGATCAGCGGCCGGGCGATCGACGTGCCAAGCAGGTAGACGCCTTCATAGAGGGCGTTGGCGCGGAACATCGGGAACACGAAGTCGCGCACGAACTCCTCGCGCACGTCGCGGATGAAGATGTTCTGCGGCTTGATGCCCAGCAGTTCCGCCTTCTTCCGCGCCGGCTCCAGCTCTTCGCCCTGGCCGAGATCGGCGGTGAAAGTCACGACCTCGCAGTCATAGGTCTCCTGCAGCCATTTCAGGATGACCGAGGTGTCGAGCCCGCCCGAATAGGCGAGAACCACCTTCTTGACCTGCTGCTGCCCCGCTTGCTCGCCAACCGCCGCCATGCCTGCCTCCGCGATAAAAACCGCCGGACATTAGGAGGAACGGCGCGGCCGGGCAACATGCGAGCCATGCGGCCCGGTCAGGGCGCCGCAGCGTCTGCGCCCCGGCCGGTTCAGAGCGGGCGGACTCCACCGGCAAACGATGCCGGCGGAGTCCGCGAAGGGCCCTATTCCTTTGCCGCCAGCTTGTCCTGGGTCTTGGTGTCGAAATCGCTGGCGTCGTGGCGCTCGTGCAGCTGCTCGGACGGCTCGCCGAACAGGCGGTTGACGATGCGGCCGCGCTTCACCGCCGGCCGGGCATCGATGGCGTGGGCCCAGCGCTGCACGTGCTTGTAGGACTGCACGTCGAGG
>NZ_JBYRFX010001032.1:0-3082 GCF_057815775.1 Inquilinus sp. | reverse complement strand
CGGTCGAAGCGGCCCGCGCTTCCGGCCGGCTGGTCGCGACGACGGCATCCGGCAGTTCGTCTACCCGCGCACAGCGGACCTTGTGGCCCTGGATGTCGTGGAGAGCCACCGGCCTGTCGCACAGTCCGGCGACGTGATGGTCGCAGCGCGACCCGAACAGGCAGCCGGCCCCGCGCTCGGCCGGCGCCGGCACATGGCCGCGGATCGGCTGCAGCACCGCCCCCTGCCCCGGCAGGCAGCGGACCAACCCCTGGGTGTAGGGGTGCCGCGGAGCGTCGAAGATCCCACCCGCCGGTGCTTCCTCCACCAGGTCGCCGGCATACAGCACGCCGACCCGGTCGCAGGCCTTCGCCACCAGATGCAAATTGTGCGAGATGAAGAGCAGCGCGGTGCCGAACGTCTCTTGCAACTCGCCGATCAGCTTGACCACGGCGGCTTCGACCGTGACGTCGAGGCCCGATGTCGGCTCGTCCAGCAGGACGAGATCCGGCTGCGGCAGCAGCGCCATGGCGATCATCACGCGCTGCTGCTGCCCGCCCGAGATCTGATGGGAATAGCGCGCCATGATCGCATCGGGGTTGTCGAGCCCGACGCGCGCCAGCATCTCCCCCGCCCGCTCCGCCCGGGCCGATCGCGACAGCCCGCCCGGCTCCAGCGCCTCGATCAGTTGCCGGCCGATGCGCATGGTCGGGTTGAGGCTGGCGCCCGGATCCTGCTGGACGAAGCCGATCCGCTTTCCCCGCAAGGCGCGCCATTGCTCCGGGCTGGCACGCAGCAGGTCCATGCCGTCATAGAGGATGCTGCCCCGCGCCCGGGCGATCTTCGGCAGGTCGCCGACGACGACATTGGCGACGCTGCTCTTGCCGCTGCCGGATTCGCCGACCAGGCCGAAGCTCTCGCCCCGGCCGATAGAGAAGGACAGGTCGCGGACGACCTCGTCCGGGCCGTAGGACAGCGACAGGTTGCGGACCTCGAGCAGCGGCGTCACGCGTTGTCCTCCAGCCCGTCCGCGAGGATGTTCAGTCCGACCACCAGCGAGCACAGGGCCAGCCCCGGAAACAGTGCCATGTGCGGGAAGACCGGGATCATCGTCACGCTGTCGGCGACCATGCTGCCCCATTCCGGATCCGGCGGCGGCAGGCCGAGGCCGAGGAAGCCCAGCGTGCCGACGGTCATCACGGCAAACCCGGTGCGCAGGCACAGGTCGGCGATCAGCGTCCCCCGGGCATTGGGCAGGATTTCCACCACAAGCGTGTAGAGCACGCTCTCGCCGCGCATTTCCGCCGCGGCGACAAAGCCGCGGGAGCGCAATTCGAGAGTCAGGCCGCGCGCGATGCGGCCAATGCCCGGTGCGTAGGCCAGGGTGATGGCGAGGACGATGTTCAGCACCGAAGCGCCGATCGTCGCGATCAGGACGATGTAGAGAACGAGGGTCGGAAACGACAGGATGATGTCGGAGATGCCGGAGATCAGCCGGTCGACCCATCCGCCGAAATACCCCGACAGCAGGCCGAAGGCGATGCCCACGGAGAAGGCCGATGCCGTGGCGATCGGCACCACCACCAGTGTGGTCCGGGCACCCCACATGATGCGCGAGAGGATGTCGCGGCCCAGCATGTCCACGCCCAGCCAATGCGCCCAGGACGGCCCGGGCGCCGCAAGGGACGCCATGTCCTGGGCGTTCGGCGCATAGGCCGCGATCCAGGGCGCGGTCGCGGCGATGACGATCCAGGCGAAGATGATGCCCAGCCCGATGCGGGCGGCCCAGCTGCGCGGCAGCGGCAGCGGTAGCCGCCTGCGCCGCTGCGGCGGAAGAAGGACGGGGGCGTCCGTCTGCTGCGGAAGGCTCATGTCAGCCGCACCCTCGGGTTCAACGCCATGTAGGAGATATCGGCCAGAAGCTGGGTCACGCAGGCGACCGCCAGGCCCAGCAGCGTGATGGTCTGGATCAGCGCCAAATCACCGAACAGGCCGGCCTGCAGCAGCAGCTTGCCGATACCGGGATAGGCGAAGATGGTCTCGCAGACCACCACGCCGCCCAGCAGCCAGTTCAGCTGCAGCAGCAGCACGGTCATCGGCGGGATCATGCCGTTGCGGACGACGTGGCGCAGCACGATCTGCCGCTTCGACAGCCCCTTCAGCAGGGCCGTGCGGACGAACGGCTTCTGCATGGTTTCGGCCATCGAGGCGCGGACGATGCGGGCGATGTAGGAGGCCGACGCCAGCACCAGCACCATCGTAGGAAGGACCATCTGGCTCGCCACCGACCATTGCTCGCTGGCCAGCAGCGGGCTGGTGCCCGGCAGCCAGCCGAGGAAGGACACGAAGATCGTCATCAGCACGACGCCGGTGGCGTATTCCGGCAGCGATGTCACCACCAGGCAGCCGAGGCTGAGCCAGCGGTCCAGCCGCGTGCCGCGGTTGGTGCCGGCCAGGATGCCGATGCCCAGCGACAGCGGCACGATGAAGGCCAGCGCCACGGCGGTCAGCATCACCGTGTTGCCCAGCGGCTTCGCGATCACGTCGCGCACCGGCGCTTTCAGCATCAGCGAATAGCCGAAATTGCCGAAATACTGGTCCCCCCGGCTGTCGTGCAGGTTGAGTTTCAGCGCCGGGTCGCCGAGCGGATTGGCCCTCAGGCCGACCAGGATCGCCAGCCAGTTCACATAGCGTTCCGGCAGGGAGTCCGACAGCCCGAGCTTCTGGTCCAGCAGATGGACCTGGTTGGGCAAGGCATAGGGGCCCAGGATCTGGCGCGACACCGTGCCAGGCGAGAATTCCGTGACGACGAACAGCAGCATGCTGGACACCAGCGCCGTCACCAGAAGCTGGCCTATCCGCTGCAGGATCAGCAGAAGCATGGCCTAGGCTTCGGGCCGGAGGGGCCTGGCGAAACCATATCGGCTCTGGTGCTCGGTCTCACCGGTCACGAAGGCCTCCCATTTTTTTGTCGATGCGGACCAGCAAGCGGGCCGGCCCGGCCGCCTCCGTCCCACGGATCGGCGTCCGCAAAAGATACAAATGATTTTATTTTTTTGCAATAAGATGATTTTGTATTTTTCTGGTTTCGACAGCGACCGGA
>NZ_JBYRFX010001031.1:0-3437 GCF_057815775.1 Inquilinus sp. | reverse complement strand
CGGACTTCATCCAGGTCAACCGCAACGGCAAGCGGGCGATGAACCTCGACGAGGGCGAGGGGATCGTCGGGGTAGAGACCTGCAGCGAGCGGGACGACGTGCTGCTGACGACGTCCCGCGGCCGCTGCATCCGTTTCCCGGTCACCGATGTGCGGGTGTTCAAGGGCCGCGATTCGACCGGCGTGCGCGGCATCCGCCTGGGTGAGGGCGAAGGCCCGGCCGAAGGCGACCGCGTCATCTCGATCTCGATCCTGCACCATCTCGACGCCACGCCGGACGAGCGCGTGAACTATCTGCGCATGGCCAACGCCCTGCGCCGCGCCGAAGGCGAGGAGACCGATGGCGACGACAGCCAGGCGGTGGAGGAACACGATCTCGACCCGGCACGCTTCGGCGCGCTGGAGGCCGGCGAGGAGTTCATCCTGACCATCAGCGCACAGGGCTTCGGCAAGCTCAGCTCCGCCTACGGCTACCGGATCACCGGCCGCGGCGGCAAGGGCATCTGGACGATGTCGATGGGCGAGAAGAACACCAACGTCGCGGCCTGTTTCCCGATCTCGCTGAACGACGAGATCATGCTGGTCACCGATGGCGGGCAGCTGATCCGCTGCCCGGTCACCGACATCCGGATCGCGGCCCGCAAGACCATGGGCGTCCGGGTGTTCAATGTCGCCGACGGCGAGCACGTCGTCTCGGTGGCCTCGGTGCCGGAGGTCAGCGGCGACGAGATCGATGGCGAGCCGAACGGCGGTGAATCCGGGGACGACGGCGCCGACACCAGCGGCGACGCCGGGACCGGGGATGACCAGGGTGGCGCCGCTTCGGGCGGCGACGGCGCATAAGGAAAGACGGACCTATGGCCAAGTCTCGCACGGGGGTCTATCCCGGCACCTTCGACCCGATCACCAAAGGCCATATGGACATCATCCAGCGGGCGACACGGATCGTCGATCATCTGGTGGTCGCCGTGGCCCGCAACGACGGCAAGGGGCCGCTGTTCTCGACCGACGAACGGGTCGAGCTGGTGCGGGCCGACGTGGCGCCGCTGGTGGCGCAGGGCATATCGATCGAGGTCAAGTCGTTCGACGTGCTGCTGATGCACTTCGCCGCCTCGGTCGGGGCCACCACGGTGGTTCGCGGCCTGCGGGCCGTCTCGGATTTCGAGTATGAATTCCAGATGGCCGGGATGAACGCCAAGATCAATCCGGTGATCGAGACGGTGTTCCTGATGGCGTCGGACCGCTACCAGTTCATCTCCTCGCGCTTCGTCAAGGAAATCGGCCGGCTGGGTGGCGACATCGCCCCCTTCGTCAGCCCGCTGGTGGCCAAGCGCCTGAACGAGCAGTTCTCGCGCGGCCTGCCGAAAGAGAAAGAGTAAGGCGGGAATTCATGCTGGCCAATGCCTTGCGGGGTGTTGACCGTCGGGCATGGTCTCCCTAATGTGCGCCGCGCCCGCCCGGGGAAACCCAGGGCCGGCAGTGTGAGCCGGTAGCTCAGTCGGTAGAGCAGAGGCCTTTTAAGCCCCTGGTCGTGGGTTCGAGTCCCACCCGGCTCACCAATCTTTTCAATGACTTAGATGTTAGTGGCGTTGTCTGTTCCGACACGCTGGCCTTTGCTCGTTCCGACAAATCGGCCGAAACGCAAAAACCCCGGCCGAAGCCGGGGTCCTTGCGGGGTCGCGCGGTCAGGTGACGACCGGGCGGTCAGCGCGTCGGCAGGCCATCCCAGTACGGCTTGACGCCGTAATGGTCATGGATGCCCTGCTCGTAGTCCCGGTTCCATTGCGGCTCGGCGTCGTCGGCGAAGACCGGCGCGCCTTCGAGCTGCTCGCGGGACAGGTTGACGACATAGCCGCCCTGGTCGGTGTCGTAGGTCAGCGAAGACCAGGGCAGCGGATGGTACTTCTGGCCGATGCCGAGAAAGCCGCCGAACGACATCACGGCATAGGTGACCCGGCCCGAGACCTTGTCGATCATCACGTCATGCACTTCACCCAGGCTGTCGCCCGCGGTGTTGTAGACATCCGTGCCGGACACCTTCTCGCCCGAGATCAGGGTGGTGGTTTCTTCGCGATGTTCCATGGGGTCTCTCCTTGGTGATGGCTTGCTGGGATAACGGGGCGACCCCGGCCATCGGTTCCGTCCGGATGCGAAGGGATCAAAGATATTTTCAATGTGTGTAAATGGATAAATAGAAAATGCAGTTTGTTTAAATTGCAATCGTCAGTAATTAACAAATGATGCGTTATTGTATGTAAATATGCACGCCCGGTTATTTCAATTCAAGGAACCTTTCGGCGAGAGATTGTATTGTCTGTTTGGGCGAATGGGCGTGGGCTTCGGCCTTCCAAGGCAATACGGACGGTTTCGTATTCGGTTCTTCAGCCGCTTGGCTGCGCCTCTCTTATCTGCAACCGACATAAAGCACGAGGCACACATGACGACGGCCAGCGAGAAAACCCTCAACGACTTGTTCCACGACACCCTCAAGGACATCTATTACGCCGAGAAGCAGATCCTGAAGGCCCTGCCCAAGATGGCCAGGGCGGCCCAGGCGCCGGAGCTGACCGCGGCGTTCGAAAAGCACCACACCGAGACCGAAGGCCAGATTGAACGGCTGGAACAGGTGTTCGAGCTGATCGGCAAGCGGCCGCAGGGCAAGCCGTGCGAGGCGATCCTCGGCATCCTCGAAGAGGGCAAGGAGATCATGACGGAGTTCAAGGGCGCCGTGGCCCTCGATGCCGGCCTCGTCGCCAGCGCCCAGGCGGTGGAGCATTACGAGATGGCGCGCTACGGCACGCTGAAGACCTGGGCGACCACGCTGGGGCTGGCGGACGCGGCGAAGCTGCTGGACCAGACGCTGCAGGAAGAGACCAAGACCGACCAGCTTCTCACCCAGCTGGGCAGCCGTGGCCTCAACAAGAAGGCCGCCTGACGATTCGTCGGTTGGGTTCGCAGTGGTGAACCCAACCACGCGTTCGCATGAGCGGCCGCGCCAACCCCACACCGTCATCGCGAGGAGCGCAGCGACGTGGCGATCCAGAATTGTCGCCGCCTGAGCCATTGGTGCGGGCAGAACTGGATCGCGTCGCTGCGCTCGCGATGACGGTGAAGAACAGGCAGCATCGGGCAGCCTCCGGCGCCGGCGTCAGCGGGAGCCGAAGATGTGCTGGGCCAGGCTGATCCGGCGCCAGTTGTCGTTGCGCTCGCTCTCGGGCGCGCGTTCGACCGTGACCCAGCCGCCCCCGGGTGGCACCATCGCCGTCCCGGGCGGCGGGGCCGGGTCGGGCGCCGCCGGTGGCGCGGTCGCATCAGGCGGTCCGGTGTCGCCGGGGCCGGGGTCAGGTGGCGGGGTGTCGGGCGGCACCGGCTGGTCCGTCAGCGTCTTGACGATCTTGCCGTTCTCGTTGAAGACCGCGCCGGTGTCGGTGTTGAGCA
>NZ_JBYRFX010001030.1:0-2355 GCF_057815775.1 Inquilinus sp. | reverse complement strand
GGGACGAGGCGAAGATCCGCGCCCATGACTGGGTGCCGCTGATCCAGGCCGGCTATGCCTGGGACGCGCCGGATCGGATGACGGCGCACAGCGGCTGCCACGCGCTGGCGCTGCGCCGCGACAACACGATGAAGCACGACTGCGACATGACCAAGGGCGACAGCGGCGGCCCGATCTTCATGAAGCAGGATGGCGGCTATGCCATCGTGGCCGTGGTCACCCGCTTCTTCCACGATTCCAGCGACGAGAACGCCTATCTCGGCGTCGACAGCCGGGCCTTCGCCGATGCCCTGGCAAAGTATCTCGCTGCGCATGGTGGATAGCGCGGGCTCGCCCGCGCATGGGGGGTGAGCGCGAAGCGAGGGCTTGGGGTGTCCTTCTTCGTTGCACCGCGACCGCGAAGGCCCTAGCGTGCCGCACGCCATGACCGACGCGCTCCACGCCGCCCTGCTGCCCGAGGGTTTCTACGACGTCCTCCCGCCCGAAGCGGCTCAGGAGGCGGCGGTGATCGAATGCATGGTCGCGGTCCTGGGCAGCCACGGCTATGACCGGGTCAAGCCGCCGCTGGTCGAATTCGAAGACACGCTGCTCTCCGGCGTCGGCGCCAGCATGGCCCGGCACACCTTCCGCCTGATGGATCCGATGGGCAGCCGCATGCTTGGCCTGCGTGCCGACATGACCGTGCAGATCGCCCGCATTGCCCGCTCGCGCCTGGCCGCGGCGGCCCGGCCGCTGCGCTTGGCCTATGCCGGCCAGGTGATGCAGGTGCGCGGCACCCAGCTGCGGCCGGAACGCCAGTTCGCCCAGGTCGGCGCCGAGCTGATCGGCGGCGCCCAGCCGGCGGCGGATGCCGAGGCGGCGCTGCTGGCGGTCGCGGCGCTGCAGGCGGTCGGGGTCGACCGGCTGGCGCTCGACCTGACCGAACCGACTTTGGTGCCGGCGCTGCTCGGCGCCCATGGTGTCGAGGGCGAGGCCGGCACGGCACTGCGCCACGCGCTCGACCGCAAGGATGCCGCCGCCGTCGCCGCGCTTGGCGGTGCTGCCGCCGCGGCGTTGGGCGCATTGCTCGCCGCCTCCGGCCCGGCCGATGCGGCGCTGGCCGCGCTGGCGAAGATCGAACTGCCGGCGGAGACCAGGCCAATCCTGGACCGGCTGGGCGAGGTGGTGCGCCGCATCCGCGCCTCGGCGCCGGATCTGATGGTCACCGTCGACTTCGTCGAACATCGCGGCTTCGAATATCACACCGGCGTTGCCTTCACCCTGTTCGCCCGCGGTGCGCGGGGCGAGGTTGGGCGCGGCGGCCGCTATCGCGCCAATGGGGCCGAGGGCGAGGAAGCCACCGGCTTCACCCTGTTCATGGACACGGTGCTGCGTGCGGCGCCGCCGCCGGATCTGCCGCGCCGGGCGTTCCTGCCCTT
Source organism: Inquilinus sp. (assembly GCF_057815775.1). Lineage (NCBI taxonomy): Bacteria > Pseudomonadati > Pseudomonadota > Alphaproteobacteria > Rhodospirillales > Rhodospirillaceae > Inquilinus > Inquilinus sp. The sequence goes on along the minus strand of NZ_JBYRFX010001030.1, from coordinate 937 downwards.
CGGCACGGCGCATGGCGCCGGCGCGCCGCTGCGGGCCGAAGGCTATGTCACCATCGCCGGGCTGGAGCCCGGCGCCGATCCTCTCGTCGAGGCGCGCCGCCTAGGCTGCGGCTGGGTCCTTCGGGACGGCCGGCTCGACGAGATCTAGACAAGAGTTAAGAGGTATTCCGATGGCGAACGTGGCCGTGGTCGGCGCCCAGTGGGGCGACGAGGGCAAGGGCAAGATTGTCGACTGGCTGTCCAGCCGGGCCGACGTCGTGGTGCGGTTCCAGGGCGGGCACAATGCCGGCCACACGCTGGTGATCGGCAACAAGGTTCTCAAGCTCTCGCTGCTGCCGTCGGGCATCGTCCGGCCGGGCAAGCTCGGCATCATCGGCAATGGCGTCGTGGTCGATCCCTGGGCGCTGCTCGCCGAGATCGAGCGGATCCGCGCCCAGGATGTGGATGTCGGCCCGGAGAATTTGCTGCTGGCGGAGAATGCCGCGCTGATCCTGCCGGTGCATGGCGCGCTGGACCGGGCGCGCGAGGCATCGCGCGGCGAGGCCAAGATCGGCACGACCGGCCGCGGCATCGGCCCGGCCTATGAGGACAAGACCGGCCGCCGCGCCATCCGGGTCTGCGACCTGGCCGACGAGGCGGCGCTGCCGGGCAAGGTCGAGACCCTGCTGGCGCATCACAACGCGCTGCTGCGCGCGCTGGGCGCGGACGAGGTGGCGCCGGCCGAGCTGCTGGAACAGCTGCGCGAGGTCGCGCCGAAGATCCTGCCCTATGTCGGCGTGGTGTGGGAGCGGCTGGACGCGCTGAAGCGCGAAGGCAAGCGCATCCTGTTCGAAGGCGCCCAGGGCGCGATGCTCGACATCGACCACGGCACCTATCCCTATGTCACCTCGTCCAACACCGTGGCGGGGCAGGCGGCGGCGGGCTCCGGCATCGGGCC
>NZ_JBYRFX010001029.1:0-1575 GCF_057815775.1 Inquilinus sp. | reverse complement strand
ACCGGCGCCAGCACGCGCCAGCCCGGCGCGGCCTCGACCAGGCGCTTCAGGGCCTGGGCGTTGCCGAGATCCCGCCGCAGCCGCCGCTGCAGCCCGGCCACCCCCTGCTCCCGGATCACGAACCACAACTTCAGCGCCCGGAACCGCCGGCCGAGCGGGACGCCGGTGTTCCGGAGATTCCGGACCCGGTCATCCACCGCCGATTGCAGGAAGCTCGGGTTCGCCGACATCACCCGCAGCAGGTGCTGTTCGTCGCGGACATAGTACAGCGAGCAGTCGAACGGCACGCCGAGCCATTTGTGGGCGTTGATGACGATGCTGTCGGCGCCTTCGATGCCGTCCCACATCCAGCGGCATTCCGGCAGGATCATGGCGCTGCCGGCCATGGCGGCATCGACATGCAGCCACAGGCCATGCCGCCGGGCCACGGCGGCGATCGCCGCCACCGGGTCGATCGCGGTGGTCGCGGTGGTGCCTGTCGTGGCGACCACGGCGCAGGGGCGCAGCCCCGCCGCCAGATCCGCCTTGACCATGTCTTCGAGCACGTCGGGCCGCATCGCCTGATCCGCGTCGAGCGGCACCTGGCGAACATGGTTGCGGCCGAAGCCGGCGAGCAGCGCGCCCTTCTCCACCGAGGAATGGGCGGCGGCGGAGACATAGACCGTCAGCGGCGCCGCGCCGCCCTGTAGCCCGTCCCCGGCATAGCCGTAGTCGCTGCTGCGTTCGCGGGCCGAGATCAGCGCCACCAGGGTGGAGGACGACGCCGTGTCGCTGATGACGCCGGTCCAGCTGTCCGACAGGCCGACCATCTGGCGGAACCAGTCGGTCACGACCTCCTCCACCTCCGTCAGCGCCGGCGACGATTGCCAGGACAGGCCGAGAACACCGAGACCGGTGCTGACGAGATCGCCGAGAATGCCCGCGCGCAGCGCATTGGCCGGGAAATAGCCGAAGAAGCGCGGGTGCTGCCAGTAGGAGAGGTTCGGCGTGATCAGCCGGTCGAGATCGGCGATCACCGCCTCGAACGGTTCGGGCTGGTCGGGCGCGGTGCGCGGCAGCGCGGCCTTGACCGCGCCGGGCTCGGTCGGCGCCTGCACCGGCCGCGCCGGGACCCCGGCCTGGTGGTCGGCCAGCCAGTCGACGAGCTGATGGCCATAGCGACGGAATGCTTCGATATCCATCAAGTCCGTCCTCTGAGTCTGACGGACGAGAGATAGGCGATGTCAGTCCGCATCCGCAAGGATCAGCCCGGCGCCCTTTTCCGCCACCATCATGGTCGGGGCGTTGATGTTGCCGGCGGTGACGTTGGGGAAGATCGAGGCGTCGACCACGCGCAGGCCGGCCAGGCCGTGCACCTTCAATTTGGCGTCGACCACCGAATTCGCCGCATCCGGCCCCATCGCGCAGCTGCCGCACAGGTGGTAGATCGAGCCGCTGTTGGCGCGGAACCAGTCCACCAATTCGTCATCCGTCTGGGCCGTGGCGGAGTCCGGCATCTCCTCCACCGTGATCGCGGCCAGACTCGGCGCCGCCATGATCCGCCGCGCCAGCCGGCTGCCCTGCAGCACCTCCTCG
>NZ_JBYRFX010001028.1:0-2572 GCF_057815775.1 Inquilinus sp. | reverse complement strand
TGGGTTCGCTGTCGCGAACCGCAACCTACGAAGCGGGGCTGAGGGCAGGGGCGGCGTGTTCGGCCGACGGACGTCGTTGCCTCCGGTCCGGGTCGGGCCTAGCGTTCAGGCTTGGGCCAGCGGGCGAGGGGCGAAGCGATGCATCGTATCCTGATCCTCGGCGGCGGATTCGCGGGGTTGTGGAGTGCGGTCGGCGCGGCGCGGACCCTCGATGCCCAGGGCATCGGGCCTGACCAGGTCGAGGTCACGCTGGTCAACCGCGACGCCTGGCACGGCATCCGTGTGCGCAACTACGAGGCCGACCTCGACGCGATCCGCGTGCCCCTGGCCTCGGTGCTTGACCCGATCGGCGTGCGCCTGGTCGAGGGCGATGTCGCGGACATCGACCTCGCGCAGCGCAGCTGCACGGTCTCGGGGACCGGGACGGCGCTGCCCTATGATCGCCTGGTCTTCGCGCTCGGCAGCGGCCTTGCCCGGCCGGCGATTCCGGGGCTGGCCGCACACGGTTTCGACATCGACACCTTCGCCGGCGCCCGCCGTCTCGCCGATCATCTGGCCGCTCTGGCGAAGCGGCCGGCATCGCCGGGGCGCGACACCGTCCTGGTCGTCGGTGCCGGCCTGACCGGCATCGAGGCCGCGACCGAGATGGTGGACCGGATCGGGCAGGGGGGCCGGGTGATCCTGGCCGATCATGCGCCGCAGGTCGGCTCCGACATGGGCGACAGCGCCCGGCCGGTGATCGAGGCCGCCCTGGCCGCGCTCGGTGTCGAGACCCGGATGGGCGTGTCGGTCGCGGCAATCGATGCCGACCGGGCGACGCTGTCGACCGGCGAGGTCATCCCGGCCGCGACGGTGATCTGGTGCGCCGGCATGCGGGCCAGCCCGCTGACCACCCAATTCCCGGTCGAGCGTGACCGGCTGGGCCGGCTGCCGGTCGATCCGACCCTGAAGATCATCGGCCGCGAGGCCGAATTCGCCGTCGGTGATTCGGCGTGGGCGATGGTCGACGACAGCCACGCCTCGGTGATGTCCTGCCAGCATGGCCGGCCGATGGGCCGCTTTGGCGGCCACAACGCGGTCGCCGACCTGCTCGGGCTGCCGCTGCTGCCGATGCGGATCGAATGGTACACCACCATCCTCGACCTCGGCTCCTGGGGCGCCGTGTACACCGAGGGCTGGGACCGGCAGGTGGTGGCGCAGGGGGCGGCGGCGAAGCAGACCAAGCAGATCATCAACCGCCAGCGCATCTACCCGCCGCTGACCCGGGACCGCCGTGCCATCCTCGACGCGGCCGCTCCGGTCATCCAGGCGCCGCCGCCGCGACTGCGCTGACGATCAGCGTGCCAGGTCGAGATAGGCGCTGGCCACCGCAGCGTCGATATCCGCCGGCACCGGTACGACGCAGGATTCGGTGCCGACCCGGCCCTGGGCGATCCGCTCGAGACAGCGCGCCTGCAGCGTGAAGCCGAGATCCATCGATTCCACCGTATTGCCCAGTGGGCGCGGCCCGGCGAGGTTGGCCATGTGCCCGCCGCCGAGCAGATGGATGCGGCGGCCATCGGCGAGGCGGAGCGTCTCGATCCCTTCGCCCTCATAGCGCTCGACCTCCGCGGCGCCGGCCCGCAAGCCGCCGGCATCGATCTCATCCGGGAAATGGCCACCATTCATCAGGATCGCGCCGTCCTTGAGCAGGGCGAGGTCAGCGGCGGTGACAATGCCGGGATGGCCGGTGACCGTCACCAGGATGTCGGCCGACTGGATCGCCTGGTCGCGCAGCGGCGTGGCGAAACCGTCGAGATGCGCCTCCAGCGTCGTCACCGGGTCGATATCGACCACGCTGACGGTCGCGAAGGCGCTGCGGAAGCACGCTGCCGTGCCCTTGCCGCAGGCGCCGTAGCCGAAGACGGTGACGCGCTTGCCCTGGGTGGAGCGATTGGTGAAGCGCAGATAGCTTTCGAACAGGCTCTGGCCGACCGCGTGCCGGTTCTCGGCGAACTGCTTGATCGGGCTGTCGTTGATGACCAGGACCGGCATCGCCAGCGCGGTGCGCATCGGCACCAGGCGGGTGCGGCCGGAGGTCGTCTCCTCCGTCCCGCCGCGCAGGCCGGGCGGACGGTGCCCGGCGACGCGGGCGAACAGGTCGCCGCCATTGTCCAGCAGCAGGTCGGGCTGTTCCGCCAGGATGGCGTCCAGGCTCGCCGTGTGCTCGGCCGGGTCGGTGGTCTGCGTCGCGAAGACGGTGGCGCCCTGGCTGCGCAGATATTCGACCGTGGCAGGCTGCGTGCTGTTCAGGTTGCCGGTGCAGACCAGGCGGGCGCCGCCGAGGCCGAGGGTGGTCAGCAGCGCCACGGTCTTCGGCTCCAGATGGATGCCGGTGCCGATGGTCAGGCCCTCGAAGGGCCGCGTCGTCAGGAATTCGGCGGCCGTCGCCCGCAGCAGGCGGCAACTGCGCCCCACCCAGTCGATGCGCGACAGCGGCGCGGCTTGTGTCGTCTCGGCCATGGCGGTCTCTCCTCACGATCGGTCGTCTGCGTCGCGAAGACGGTGGCGCCCTGGCTGCGCAGATATTCGA
>NZ_JBYRFX010001027.1:0-1578 GCF_057815775.1 Inquilinus sp. | reverse complement strand
GCGATGGCATAGACCATGAAATTGGGCGCGTTGCCGATATAGGTGTTGGCGCCCATGAACACCGCGCCGGCCGAGATCGCCCCCAGCGTCGTGGCCCAGCTGCCCATCAGATGCACCGGGTCGGCGCCGGCCATGTTGAAGAACACGAGGTAGGTCGGCGCGTTGTCGAGGAAGCTGGACAGGGCGCCGGTCAGCCAGAAATAGGCGATGTCGTTGGGCGCACCGGCGCCGCCGACCAGGTCGACCAGCGGGGCCAGCGCCCCATCCCGGCCGGCGCGCAGGATCGCGATCGCCGGCACGATGGTGACGAAGATCGCCGCGAACAGCTTGCCGACCTCGACGATCGGGAACCAGTTGAAGTCGTTCAGCCTGCGGCTGTCTTTCGACGTCAACACCCAGGACAGGCCGATGATCACCAGCAGCGCCAGGTCTCGAACCAGATTCTCCAGCGCCACCGGCACGTGATGGACGGTCAACTCGACGCCCGGCCGCCACACCCCGCTCAGCAGCACGGCGGCGACCACGCCGACCAGCAGCAGCAGGTTGATGCCGCCCTCCAGCCCGAACGGCACCCGCGCTGCCACCGGCACCTCGCGCAGCGCATGCTCGCGCCGGAATAGCACGCTGTCGATCGCGAAGTAGAGCGCCAGCAGGATGACCGAGCAGAACAGCATCGGCAGCAGCAGGTGCTGGGTCGGCCAGAAGAACGACACGCCCTGCAGGAAGCCCAGGAACAGCGGCGGGTCGCCCAGCGGCGTCAGCGACCCGCCGATATTGCCGACCAGGAAGATGAAGAACACCACGGTGTGGACCCGGAAGCGCCGATTCTCATTGGCGCGCAGCAGCGGCCGGATCAGCAGCATGCAGGCGCCGGTGGTGCCCATCCAGCTGGCGATCGCGGTGCCGACGAACAGGATGCCGAGATTGACCGCCGGCGTGCCGACCAGCGTGCCCTTCAGCCGCACGCCGCCGGCGACCACGAACAGCGCCGCCAGCAGGATGATGAAGGGCAGATACTCCGTCAGCGCCACCGTCAGCACCTCGTACAGCGCGAGGTCGGCGCCGTGGACGATGGCGAAGGGCAACAGGAAGGCCAGGCCCCAGAAGGCGGCGACCTTGCCGTAATGCCGGTGCCAGACATGCGGCCGGACCAGCGGAAACAGCGCGATCGACAGCAGGATGCCGACGAACGGCACCAGCCAGGCCAGGCCGAGCGACGCGCCATCGAGATGCGGCGCCCCCTCCGCCGCAGCCCGGGCCGGCGAGCTCGATAAGAAGGCGATGCCGCCCGTCACGGCAAGTCCCAGAAGGCGGCGGGCGTGTCGGAGCACCGTCATGAACATCCTTGTCGGTCGCGGTCGTCAGGCGGCGGGAGTATGGCGACGCGAGGCAAAGCGGCCAACCTTTTCAACTGACAGCACGGTTTGCCATCCGCGCCTTCCCGTGAGCACCAACGCACTAACTCCCGGTCCTGATGGGCTGGGCGAAGATGCCGCGTCCCAGGGTCAGGAAAACCGGATCAAGAGCCACTCCTTTGGGAGCGGTTAGTTGATACTTCATGATCCACTGGCTCCAGCC
>NZ_JBYRFX010001026.1:0-3357 GCF_057815775.1 Inquilinus sp. | reverse complement strand
GATCAAGTCCAGCCACTCCGACCGGTAATGGTCGATGGTGGCGCCGGCCGGGGCGGGGCCCTGGCCGCACAGCACCTCGGTCTTCCCGGTCTTGGCGGAATGGAACACGATCGGCACGTCGCCGCCGGGGCCGACCAGGTGCGGCTCGACCACCTGCAGCACGAAGGCGGTGGCGACGCAGGAATCGAAGGCGTTGCCGCCACGCTCCAGCATCGCCATGCCGGCGGCGCTGCCGAGCCAGTGGGTCGAGGTGACCATGCCGAAGGTGCCGAGCAATTCGGGGCGGGTGGTGAACATGGGTGTCTCTCAGCTTTCGCGGGGGTCGAGGGCGTCGCGCAATCCGTCGCCCAGCAGGTTGAAGGCCAGCACGACCAGGAAGATCGCCCCGCCGGGGAAGACCGACATCCACGGCGCCTGGCTCATGAAGTTCTTGGCGGTGTTCAGCATCGAACCCCAGGACGGGTTCGGCGGCTGCTGCCCGAGGCCGAGGAAGGACAGGCTGGCCTCGGCGATGATGGCGGTGGCGATGGTCAGCGTCGCCTGCACGATCAGCGGCGGCAGCACGTTGGGCAGGATGTAGCGGATGATGATCCAGCGGTCAGGCAGGCCGATCGACCGGGCGCCTTCGACATAGTCCTCGGTCTTGATGCTCAGCACCTGGCCGCGGGTCAGGCGGATGAACAGCGGCATCGCCGACAGGCCGATCGCGATCATGGCGTTGGACAGGCTGGGGCCGAGGAAGGCGGCCAGGGCGATGGCCAGGATCAGGAACGGGATCGCCAGCATCGCCTCGGTGGCGCGCGAGATCGCGCCGTCGACCAGCCCGCCGTAATAGCCGGCCATCAGGCCGAAGGGCACGCCGACGGCCAGGGCGATGGCGACCGAGATCACCCCGGCCGACAGCGAGGCGCGGGCGCCATAGGCCAGGCGGGTGAAGATGTCCCGTCCCAGCTCGTCCGTGCCCAGCCAATGCGCCGCGGAGGGCGGCTTGCGGATCGTCAGGAAGCTGGTCTGCAGCGGGTCCTGCGCACTGATCAGCGGCGCGAACACGGCCAAGATGACGAAGGCCAGCAGCAGCACCGCGCCGACCACCGCCCCACGGTTGCGCAGGAACTTGGCCAGGCCGCGGCTGCGCCGCTTCGGCGCTGTGGCTTGCGCGGGGATGGCTGTCGCCGTCATGACGGGTGCCTCAGCCGCGGGTTGATCAGGATGTACAGCACGTCGGCCAGCAGGTTCATGGCGATGAAGCCGATCGCCGTGCACAGCACCACGCCCTGCACCACGGCGTAGTCGCGGTTGAACACGGCATCGACGATCAGCTTGCCGAAGCCGGGGATGGTGAACACCTGCTCGGTCAGCACCGCGCCGGCCAGCAGCTCGCCGAACAGCAGCGTCACCAGGGTGACGATCGGCACCAGCGCGTTGCGGAAGGCATGCTTCAGCACCACGGCCGGCCCCAGCAGCCCCTTGCCCCGCGCCGTGCGGATGTAGTCGGACCGCAGCACGCCGAGCATGGCCGAGCGGGTGTGCCGCATCAGCGTCGCGGCCAGGGCGTTGCCCAGCACGAAGGCCGGCATCAGCATGGTCTTGAGGCTGAGCCACAGATCCTGCGCCGGCGAGACATAGCCGGAGGCGGGCAGCAGCTTCCACTCCACTGACACCAGCAGGATCAGCATGATGCCGAGCCAGAAGTTCGGGATCGACAGGCCGGACAGGGCGAAGACATTGGCGCCGTAATCGACCGCCGTGCCCTTGTACACCGCCGCCAGGATGCCGGCGGGGATGCCGATCACCAGGGCGAAGACCATGGCCATGGCAGCCAGCTGGATGGTCACCGGCAGCTTCTGGGCGATCAGCTCGGTGACCGGCGCGTCGGTGCGCAGCGAGATACCGAAATCGCCCTGCACCACCTGGCCGATCCAGGCGAAGTACTGCAGCGGCAGCGGGTCGTCGAGCCGGTACTTGTCTCGCAGGTAGGACAGCACCGCGGGGTCGCGCTCCTCCCCCGCCATGGCCAGCACCGGGTCGCCCGGCAGCAGCTTCTGCAGGGTGAAGACCAGCATCGACACCAGGATCAGGGTCGGCAGCGCGACCGCCAGGCGGCGGAGGATGATCCGGATCATGGGCGGGGCGTCCCGGCGAGACGGTCAGGCATCTCTCAGCCCTCGATGCTCATGCCCTTCAGGCGGATCATGCCGTCGGGATAGGCGACGAAGCCCTTCACCTTCTTCGACAGCACGAACGGCCAGGGCTGGTAGTAGGTGTAGATGATCGGCAAATCGTCCTCGAGGATCGCCTGGGCCTGGTCGTACAATTCTTTGCGCTTGGCCTGGTCCGGCGTTTCGCGGGCCGCGTTCAGCAGCTTGTCGACCTCCGGGTTGCAGTATTTGCCGTCGTTCAGGTTGCCCTTGCAGGTGACGAAGGCGTGGATGTTGCCGTCGGGGTCGACGCGGCCGGACCAGCCGATCTGCATGGCGTCGAAATTGCCCTGCTGCGCCTCCTTCTGCATCGCCGCGAATTCGGTGGCGCGCAGCTTGATGTCGAAGCCGGCTTCGGACGCCATCGCCTGGGTCAGCTCGGCGATCTGCTGCGCCAGCGTGCCGGTGCCGAAGGCCAGTTCGAAGGACGGGTGTTCCTGCCCCGCCTCCTTCAGCAGCTCCTTCGCCTTCTCGACGTTGCGCGCCCGCAGCGGGAACTTGTCGCTGTAATAGGGGCTGGCCTGGGGGAAGGGCTGCTGTGCCGGCGGGTAGATGCCGGCGCCGGCCACCTGGTTGATGACGTCGCGGTCGACCGCCAGCTCCAGCGCCTGGCGCACCCGCTTGTCCTGGCCCAGCGGATTCTTGGCGCGGTCGCCATTGCCGGTGTTGATGGTGATGCCCTGGTAGCCGATGCCGGTGACCGGCACGAACACCAGGTTCGGGTCGTCCTTCACCGCCGGCACGTCGGACGGGGCCAGCCGCTCCAGCATGTCCAGGTCGCCGGCCTGCAGATTGGCCAGCCGCACCGTGGTGTCCGGGATCGGCTGGAACACCACCCGGTCGATCTTGTAGTTCGCGGCGTCCCAGTAGCCGGGATACTTCTCCAGCACGATGCGGTCGTTCTGCACCCGCTCGACGAAGCGGTACGGGCCGGAACAGACCGGCTTCTGGCCGAAATCGGCAGCATCGAACGCCTTCGGCGCCAGCATCATGCCGGCCCGGTCGGACAGCTGGGCCAGCAGCGTGGCGTCGGGCCGGGACAGCTTGATCGCCACCGTCTTCGGGTCGACCACCACGACGTCGGCGACCGAGGCCAGCTCGCTCTTGCGCAGGCTGTCCGGCAGGGTGCGGGCGCGGTCGAGATTGGCCTTCACCGCGG
>NZ_JBYRFX010001025.1:0-2890 GCF_057815775.1 Inquilinus sp. | reverse complement strand
GATCATCGAGATCCGGCCGCCGCGGATGGAACGGTAGTCCGGCCCCTCGATCGCCATCTTTGCCAGGTCGACGGTGCCGCCCGGCTTGTCCGGGTCGCAGAACAGGATGCTGCCGCCGCTGACCCGGCCGTTGCTGGGCAGGATGCCCAACACGGCCTGCGACAGCACCGATTTGCCGGAGCCGCTTTCGCCGACCACGGCGACGGTCTTGCCGGCCGGCACCCGCATCGACACGCCGCGCACGGCCTCCAGCGTTCCGCCGGGAACGGCGAAGCCGACATGCAGGTCCTGGATGCGGAGGATATCGGTCATCGCTGCTGGCCGTCCCCGCTCATTCCCGGGCCCCGGATTGCCCGGCGCCGTCGGTGGCAGCCTCGTCGGCTGCAGCCCGGACACCCCAGCGTTCGGCCAGCCCGGATTTCGCTTCCAGGACGCCGATCGCCATCAGGTTGGCCTGGCTGGCATCGTCGACCGGCAGCCCCTTGGCCAGCGCCGCGTCATGCGCCAGCGTGGCGAGGTCGTCGAAGCCGGAGATGGTGGATTCGATCCGCAGCCGCCGGCCGTCGCCGCGCAGGTCCAGCTGCATCCAGCCGCGCTGCCGGTCGCGACGGACCGAGAAGTAGCGCAGCTTGAAACTGGTCAGGTCGCGCCAGGCGATGCGGCTGCCCAACGGGCCGTGGGCGACGATGCCCTGGGCATCGGCCTCGATCACGCTGCGGTGGCGCAGCCAGGTGCGGACCAGGAAGGCCAGGAACACCAGCGCCGCCGCGCCGAAGGCGACGGTGACGATCCAGTGCATCGGCAGCAGCACCAGCGGCAGCCCGGTCAGCACCAGCCCCGCGGCGCCGCGGGCAAAATCGCCACCCAACTCGGCCATGGCATAGCGGTGGGTGGTCATGGCCGGGCTCCGAACAGGGTGCCGGCGTCCGGCCAGTCCGTCGCCGGATGGGCGACGAGCGCCGTGAACAGGGCGTCCAGGAAGATCCAGCCCTCCGAATCATGCACCAGGTGATGGGTCAGGATCCCGGTCGGCTCGTCCGGGTCGGCGGCGCCGGTGCGGCGGTCGGCCAGGTGCCGCAGGACCGGCGCCAGCGTCCGCTCGACCCCGGCGAAGCCGCGGCTGCCGCGCCAGTCGATCGGGTCGGCATGGGTGTTGACCAGGTGCAGGCCGGGCACCGCCTCGCGCGGGCCGAAGCCGGACAGCACGGTCAGGCCGACCTCGCCCAGCCGGGCGCGCAGGCCGGGGCCGAGGCGGTTCCAGGGCGGCGCCAGAACAGGGTGGAAGCGGTCACCGAACAGCTGTTCCAGCCGGGCGCGGCCCTCGGCCAGTTCGGCCAGGGCGGCCTCGGCCGGCCGATGGTCGCCCAGCTCGACGTTCTTCTCCCCGGCCGGGGCGTGCGACCGATGTGCCCAGCCGTGCTGGATCACCGCCGCGTTGGTGCCGGCCAGGCGTTCTGCCAGGGCCGGTTCGACTGCTTCGGGGATGACGGCAAGGGCGACCTGGCGGCCATGCCGTTCGGCCAGGGCCAGCAGCCGGTCCAGCGCCTCGCCCGGCGCCACCGCGTCGTCGTCACGCCACCAGAAGCCCGGCCGGCGGCCAAGGGCGGCCCACCGGTCCAGCTCGGTCCGCAGCTCGGTCCAGGGTTCGCTCGGGGTGGGCAGGGCAGGGGACGGAATGGGCACAGACATGAACGGGGACGGTCCGGACGAAAGAGGCACTATAGCCGGAGGCCGTGCCGCTGCGGCAAGCCCTGCATCCCCGATCCCGCCCTCCCGGATGATTCTCACGCGGCGCTCCGCTTTCCGGCCGCGGCCTCGCCCAAGAGGGTTGCCGTGGTCCGGGCTCCATCCAGCGCCAGGGTCGCCCGGGCCGGCACCGGGGCGGCGATGGCGTCGTCCACTGCCCGTGCCAGCCGCTCCGCCGTCAGGCCGTGCTCCGGCACCACCAGACAATGGCCGGCGGCGGCCAGAAGTTCCGCACGTCGGGTCTGTTCGGTCTCGCCGGCTGCGGCGAAGGGGACGAAGACGGCGCGACAGCCGGCGCGGACCACATCCATGACAGTGTTGTAGCCGGCTTGGCTGATCGACAGGCGGCAGCGCGCCAGCAGCCCCGGGAAATCCGGCCGTGCCGGCTCGACCACCACGCCATCGGTCGCGGTGGCGGTCAGTTCGGCGACAGTGCCGGCGGGCAGGTCCGGCCCGGCCAGCAGCCGCCAGCGGGTTCCGCGCTGGCTGGACAGTGGCCGGGCGGCCAGGGCGGTGCGCAGCAGCTCGGCCCCGACCGCGCCGCCGACACCGGATTCCGCGTGCTGCTGGACGCCGAGCTGCAGCCCGACATCCTGCTGGTCGAGACCTTCCCGTTCGGGCGTCGCGCGGCGGGCGGCGTCCAGCAGCGGCAGCAGCTCGAAGCCGAAGGCGCGACGCCGCGACCGCTGATCGCCAGTTCGGTCCGCGACATCCTGGTGGAGAAGAACGACCCGGCGAAGGTCGAGAGCATGGCCGACACCGCGCGCGCCCTGTTCGACCTGGTGCTGGTGCATGGCGACCCGACGGTGATCCCGTTCGAGGCCAGCTTCCCCCCCGCCCCCCGGATTGCCGACCTGATCCGCTACACCGGCTATGTCGGCGCACCGTCGACCCGCGAGCCGCCGCCGGGCGACGGGGTCGACGAGATCGTCGTTTCGGTCGGCGGCGGCGCGGTCGGCGCCGAGCTGCTGCGCACCGCCCTGGCCGCCCGGCCGCTGTCGAGGCAGGCCCGGGCCCGCTGGCGGCTGCTGGCCGGACCGGACCTGCCCGCCGGCACCGTCGCCGAGCTGACCGCCGCCGCGACCGCTGATCGCCAGTTCGGTCCGCGACATCCTGGTGGAGAAGAACGACCCGGCGAAGGTCG
>NZ_JBYRFX010001024.1:0-4559 GCF_057815775.1 Inquilinus sp. | reverse complement strand
TGTGTTGCTGGTGCCAAACGCCACATAAGATCGACCGTTGGCAGTGTCGACGTAGGTCGATCCCACCCGTGTGGGGGAAATCGAGTTCAAAGGGCTCCCTGAGCCTGTAAGCAGCCTCGGTGCCTCTGCCCAGTCGGCACTAGTCGTCCCGTACGCGGTCCAGACGCGCTTATTGATGGTGTCCACGAACACCTCGCCTGCCTGATGCGGCGTGATCGCTCCGACGGGGGTGTTGGTACCGGTGGCAAGATATGGAATTACGTTCCCTGCCGTGTCGCCGGTCGGCGCGCCGGTTGCAGCGAGGCGAAAGTGACCTGTGGTGTCAATCCAGAATGAGCGGTTCGCTAGCTGCAGAAGATCTTGGTTCCAAGCGTTATTGTTTAGGTGCAACGATCCTTTGTAAGTCAGCGTTCCATTATTGTTAGAATTTCCAGCCACCGGAGCATGCCAGACACATCCAGTGTGTGTAACTATTCCGTTTCCCGCAACAGAAACAGAGGTGGTCCGCCCCTCTACGTAATTGTCACGGCAGCCAACGAAATGAATGTCACCACTGTCCTGTACTCTTACAGGATTGTCGGCAGATAAAGAAGATTCTCCATAATATCCGATGATTGTGCCGCCGCTGCAGTTGGCATTAAACCATAGAAGAGCGTTGGATGTACCGGGACCGGTCAGACGCAAGCCGGTTGAAGTAATTTTGGAGCAGGTAAGAAGCTGTGCAGATCCAGCTTTACCAGTGAAATCTAGACCAATGCATTCCTCAAACCGCATGCTGCCACAGTCAACATTTGTCTTTGAGTCTAGGGATTTTGACACTCTGAATGAACCTGACATCGAAGTGCCGTCGATCTGCAGATCCCTTTGGCCAGTCAGCCAACATGAATTCGGCACCGAATTGGAAGCACCTGATCCATCGAAAGGGGTTCCTAGATGGCCTCCGAATATCACGACGCCGTCCGACCAGCATGAATACGGAATAGCAAAAAAATCGCCAAATAACCCAGCCATGCTGGAAATCAACGCTCCAGTCTTTGTCATATTATATGACGTAACATTGATAATCGTTAAATCCTGAACGCCATTATATTTTACGGCGCCGTTGTCGCTCGGGGATGCAGCTGCGGTTGCGATCGAATTCTCGATAGTGACGTATCGAGAATTCGTGACGCCAATGACGCGATCTGGTGCTGACGGGAGGGCCGTCCCTCGGCCATTTGAAAGCAGTCCTCTATAAGCATTAAAAAATGAGCATAGATTAAATTCTATATTACGAATATAGCAATTCGACGCGCACTGAATCTGGATTTTGTCTATGGTTCCACCTTCAATGTTCACATTGTCGGTATTTAGAGCAACGATGACCCAATATTTATCATACGTATACTTGAGTTCATCCTCAAGTGTGATCGACGTTGCGTCGAAGGCCTTGACAAATCCGTGCTCGAAATATGCGCTCTGTGCGCCGGGGATGGGTTGGTCCGCTGCACTGATTTGGCCCCACGGGGTATCGTCGCCATTTTGATTCTCGATACGAACTTTTTCCCCTACTGCCAAACCGGCCATGCCAGTGGTGTTAATTGGAATAATTGATGTGGTCTTTGCCGGCAGTATTCCAGTCGACTCAGAAATATCCTGGATAAGGCAGACTTGCCAATTACCAGTATATCCCCATCGAATTTTCCGATCCAACTGAAGGCCGGTAGCGCTGGCTCCTTGTGGAAGCTTAATCTTGGCATAATCAAAACCAAATTGGTTGACCATCCCGTTACCCAAGTTGTTCGGTGCCAACCGAACAACAACCCAAGCTTGAGCTTGGGCGGCGTTTTGCCAGGCCGTCGAACTGAAATCTCCTGGAATAAAGTCGATTCCTGCCGTCAGGCCACCCGATCCGGGAAATGTGAGGCCGACCTGGAAGGGGTCATTTCGAGTGCTAGTCTCGCCAATAACATGGCCATCGTTCTGGATCCGGCTGTTGCCGCGTAGATAGACCGTGTTGATGGTCCAGTCGCCCGGTGGGACGTACACAGTGTCGAAGAAGTCGACGGCTGCCTGGAATGCCGTAGTGTTCTGAAGCGCGGTTCGGGTGCTGGAGACACCGAGTTGGGCAATATTGCCGATTTCCGCGACGATCTCCCACCAAGCCCCATCAAGGGACTGCAGTTTGCCCGGGTTGGATGGCTCTGGCGTGACTTTTCTGTATGTGGCGTCTCCTCCGTCACCCTCTGAATAGCAACCGCCAACATAAATAAATTGCGTGGTGGAAGGAATAGTCTGAGTCTTCGCAAATTCACGGCTAAGATACCAAGGATCTGGCATTGTCTTCTCCATTCAAAATATATGAAGTGTTACAATAATGCTAAATCAATGATCGATGAAGTGCACATTTTGTTACGTTTTAGCCATAGCGGCTCTACTGGCTTGTTCCGTCCTTTCGCAACAGGTCTTCGCATTTCAGGGAGATCCGCCACCAGGTTTCAGCGCCGTCCTGGTCGCCGTCTCGCCCCAGCCTATCCGCTCGGCTTCGGGCTTCCTCAGGCGCCCGCGAGCCGTGCTGGCGGACGATGATGCCAGCCGATCGCCAAAGATCGAGGTCGCAGGGGATGGGCATCGCTTGCCTGGTCGGCCCTTCTGGTCGGTGGAGTCGCGCCTAGGATGATTGCGCATCCATCTCATCGATCATAGCCTTCACGCACTCAGGATCGCTCGTCTTGAGGAGGATGGTGGCCAGCAGCATCACGCCTGGGGGCACCTGCTCGTCGTCGCCATAGTCAGGCATCAGGAATTGAAAGCCCTCGGCCTCGTCGAAGATGATCGCCGCTTGATTGGGTTTGACGACCATCCCATGGTCGCTGTGCGTCATCTTTCCTCGGTCAGTGTCGATGTTCCTGCCGGAACCGCGCTGGCGCCTCGCAGTTCGCTTGGCCGGCCCGGACGCCGCGGCGGGCGCGCTCTGCCTCCTCCTGCGCGGACAGGTATCTGTTCCCGTTATAGCGGGTCAGTGCCCAGGCCCATCCGGTGCGCACCAATGCGTCCCCGATGCCCTGCTGACCGACCCAGCACTCGGCGACGGTCCGGCCATACCGGTCCCGATCCCGAGTCCGGCAACTGAGTTCGCCGCCGGCGAGGATGGCCGTTAGCCCCTCGGGTGCCTCCGCTCCGATCGCTCGCTCGCGGCCGTCAATCATGCAGGTCTGTCCGCGCTCGGGCGTGTCGTAGCCCCACATCCGGACGCGCTCCCCATCGATTCGGATAGTGTCACCGTCGACCACCTGGAAGCCGGCGAGGGCAGGGGGCGAGAGGGCGGTGGCGATCAGAATCAAGGAGCGAATTCGGACCGAATATTTGAGTCGCATCGCGGTGGGCGCCGTGGACGACGGCCGGATCGGGCAATGTCCGGAACGGAGACACCAGTTTGGCGGCCGCTTGTGGCGCAGAGGGGATGTCGTCCATCGCCTTGTAGCCAGATGTAGCACGCGCACGCTTCATATTTACCAATTCTCCGCCGCTGTAAGTGAATAAATAACAGTTAACTGGCGGTTATTGTAAAAGACTTGGGGCTCAAGCGATATTGATCGGCTACGTCGAACGGTATCGGAACCCAGAAATGATAATCGGACCTGGACAAAAGCTAACCCATTGGAATTGCGCGCGATAGTGGCAGTTATCGCGCTTTGGAAAGCTTGTTGCGCGGCGCGGATCGGGTAGAATCGTCGTCGGCTGACACGATCGGCGCCGCCGCGGCGACGTCCGGGCGACGAGGACGATGACAATGCGAACTGACGACCCGACGCCGCCCGGGGGACCATGCCGCGGTCCTGCAGCTCGGCATCGTCCATCCGGATGCGCAGATCGATCGCGAGGATGGCCGCACCGCCCGCGGCAGGCTGCAGCGCCAGGCCATGAGGGCGAGGCACCTGGCACCGCGGCCCGGCGTTCGCGATCAGCTCGTGGTCACCGACCTTGGTCGCACCATGATCGAGCTTGCCGCGGTCACAGGCCGGCAGTACCGGGACCAGCTTGATCGCTTCCTGCGGGACCATGCCGACGATGACGGTCTCCGCCAGGCGCTGGCCGATGGCTCGCCAGCAGCGATCGCCGCCGCCATCACCCGGATCCGGCAGGAAGAGGCGGCGGCGCTGGCGCGGCTGCGCGCGGCGCTGCAGCCATGACGGACGCAGTCGAGGACGCCGGCACATTGGTAGCCGCTACCATGCCCTGGACGCCGCCGGCGGGGCCGGTGGCCCTGAGCGAGGCGCGCAGGGCCGAGATCATCGGCCTGGCGGAGAGGGCCGATCAGCTGATCGAAGCCTCGCTCGCCGAGAACACGCGCATCGCCTACGGCAAGGCCTGGCGGGCGTGGAGCGAATGGTGCCTGGGCTTCAGCCTCGACCCGACCGGGGCCGACGCATCCGCCGCGGCGGACGGACGCTGGCTAGTGATGCATTTGACCGCGCTCTCGGAAAAGCGCTCGCTGTCGACCATCCTGCTGCGCCGCGCCGCTGTCGTGGCGATCCGCAAGCGGCTGAAGCGGCCGCTGCAGTTCGACGACGCCGAGT
>NZ_JBYRFX010001023.1:0-5163 GCF_057815775.1 Inquilinus sp. | reverse complement strand
GACACGCTGCGCCGCCGCTTCATCGAGGAGGTGGCGGCCGGCACCGGCGCCGCCTTCACCGAGGCCAAGCTGGGCGAACGCGACACCCGCCACCGCCGCATGGGCGACAGCCGCTATGTGCTGGAGCCAAATGTGAAGGAGGGCAAGGGCGGCTTGCGCGACCTGCAGACCCTGTTCTGGATCGGCAAGTATCTGTACCAGGTCGACGATGTCGACGGCCTCGTCGCCAAGGGCGTGCTGACGGGGGAGGAGGCGCGGCGCTTCCGCCGGTCGCAGAGCTTCCTGCGCGCCGTGCGCTGCCACCTGCACTACCTGACCGGGCGGGCCGAGGACCGGCTGACCTTCGACCTGCAGCCGGAGATCGCGCGCGTCGCCGGCTACACCGACCATGCCGGCGCCAAGGGCGTCGAGCGGCTGATGAAGCACTACTTCCTGGTGGCCAAGGAGGTCGGCAACCTGACCCGCATCTTCTGCGCGGCGCTGGAGGCGGAAAGCCAGCGGCGGCCGAAGCGCGGCCTGGCCTTCCTCGGCTTCGCAGCCCCCATGGTTGATGGGCTGCCGCTGGACGGCGACCGCGTCAGCCTGGCCGGCGAGAAGCAGCTGCGCGACCACCCGATCGACATCATCCGGCTGTTCCGGGTGGCGCAGGCGCGCGACCTCGACATCCATCCGGCGGCGCTGAAGCTGATCACCCGCAACATCGACCTGATTGCGGGGCTGCGCGACGACGCGGAGGCGAACCGCATCTTCCTCGAGATCCTGACGGCGGAGCAGGACCCCGAGATCCCGCTGCGGCGGATGAACGAGGCCGGCGTGCTGGGCCGGTTCGTGCCGGATTTCGGCCGGGTCGTGGCCCAGATGCAGTACGACATGTACCACACGTACACGGTCGACGAGCACACGCTGTTCGCGCTCGGCATCCTGCATCGGATCGAAACCGGCGAGGCGGTGGACACGCTGCCGCTGGCCACCCAGGTGATGCGCAAGACCGGGTCGCGCCGGGCGCTGTACGTCGCCATCCTGTGCCACGACATCGCCAAGGGCCGCGGCGGCGACCATTCCGTGCTGGGCGCGCGGGTGGTGCGCAAGCTCGGCCCCCGCTTCGGCCTGACGCCGGAGGAGACGGAGACGGCGCAGTGGCTGGTGCGCTGGCACCTGCTGCTCAGCGACACCGCCTTCAAGCGCGACATCGAGGATGAGAAGACGCTGCAGGATTTCGTCGCCGCGGTGGAAAGCCCGGAACGGCTGCGCCTGCTGCTGGTGCTGACCGCGGCCGATATCAGCGCCGTCGGCCCCGGCCGGTGGACCGCCTGGAAGGCGACGCTGATGTCCGAACTGTACTACCGGGCGGATGAGCGGCTGTCCGGCGCCGATGAGGGCGTTGGCGTCGAACGCCGGGCGGAACGGGCCAAGGACCTGCTGCGCGAGGCGCTGGCCGACTGGTCCAAGGAAGCGGTCGAGGCCTATCTGGCCAAGGCCAGCCGCGCCTACTGGCTGGCCTTCGACGGCGTCACCCAGGCCCGCCACGCCCGGCTGGTGCGGGCGGCGGAGGAAAAGGCCGACGCCACGCCGCTGGCCATCGACATCCAGGTCGACCAGCAGCGCACCGTGGCCGAGCTGACGATCCACACCGCCGACCATCCCGGCCTGTTTTCGCGCCTGGCCGGCGCCATCGCCGTCTCCGGCGGCACCATCGTCGAGGCCAAGATCTTCACCTTCGCCGACGGCACGGCGCTGGACACCTTCCTGGTGCAGGACGCGGTCGAGGGCGGCGCCTTCGACGCGCCAGAGAAGCTGGCCCGGGTCAGAGTGGCGATCGAGCGCAGCTTGTCCGGCGAGATGAAGATGTCGGCCGAGCTGGAGCGGCGGCACCGCACCTATCCGCGGCTGCATTCCGTCTCGATCGCGCCGCGCGTGCTGATCGACAACGAGGCCAGCCGCACCCACACGGTGATCGAGCTGAACGGTCGCGACCGGCCCGGCCTGCTGCACGCCGTCGGCCGGGCGCTGACCAATCTCGGCCTGCAGATCTCCTCGGCCAAGATCTCGACCTTCGGCGCCCGCGCCGTCGACGTGTTCTACGTCAAGGATGTGTTCGGGCTGAAGATCACCCACGAGACCAAGCTGGCGCAGATTCGCAAGACCATGGGCGAGGTGCTGGCCGACCCGGTGTCCAAGCCGCTGCCGGCGGCGCCCAAGCGGCGGTCGCGCGCACGCCGGTCCGCGGCATGACCGACACGGCATCGGTGTCGGCGCCGCGGGCCGAGCGCATCGCGGTGATCGGCCTCGGCTATGTCGGGCTGCCGGTGGCGCTGGCCTTCGCCCGGCACTTCCCCGGCACCATCGGCTTCGACATCGATCCGGACCGGGTGGCGGGCTTGCGCGCCGGCCGCGACATCACCGGCGAAATCGAGGCCGATGACCTGGCCGGCACCAGCCTGGCGGTCACGGCCGACCCGGCGGACCTCGCCGCCGCAAGCTTTTTCGTCGCCACCGTGCCGACGCCGATCGACAGCGAGCGCCGGCCGGATTTCGGCCCGTTGCTGCGGGCCTGCGAGACCATCGGCCGGGCGCTCAGGCCCGGCGCCGTGGTGGTGTTCGAATCCACCGTCTATCCCGGCGCGACCGAAGAGGTGTGCGGCCCGGCCCTGGCCCGCGCCTCCGGCCTGCGGGCCGGCATCGACTTCGCCCTGGGCTATTCGCCGGAGCGGATCAACCCCGGCGACCGCGAGCACCGGCTGGAGCGGATCGTCAAGGTCGTCTCCGGCCAGGATGCCGCGACGCTGGACCGGGTGGCGGCGGCCTATGGCGCGATCGTCCCGGCCGGCATCCACCGGGCGCCGTCGATCCGCGTCGCCGAGGCGGCGAAGGTGATCGAGAACACCCAGCGCGACCTGAACATCGCGCTGATGAACGAGCTGGCGATGATCTTCGACCGGCTGGGCCTGCAGACGCGGGAGGTGCTCGCCGCCTCTGCCACCAAATGGAACTTCCTGCGGTTCCAGCCCGGGCTGGTCGGCGGCCACTGCATCGGCGTCGACCCCTATTACCTCACTGCCAAGGCCGAGGCGGTGGGCTACCGGCCCGAGATCATCCTGGCCGGCCGCCGCATCAACGACCAGATGGGGGCGTTCCTGGCCGGCAAGCTGGTCAAGGTGCTGGCGCGGCAGGGCCGCACCATCCTCGGCGCCCGGGTCGGCATCCTCGGCCTGACCTTCAAGGAGAACGTGTCGGACCTGCGCAACAGCCGGGTGCCTGACATCATTGCCGAGCTCAAGGGCTACGGCATCGAGCCGGTGATCCACGATCCGCTGGCCGACCCGGACCGGGCGCTGCATGAATACGGCCTGGCCCTGGCCGGCCTCGATGCCTTCCGTGACCTCGACGCGCTGGTGCTGGCCGTGCCGCACCGCGCCTATCTCGACCAGTCCCGGGACGCGCTTTGGGCTTGCCTGCGCGATGGTGGTCTGGTCATGGACGTGAAATCCGCGTTGGATCCGGCTGGTGTGCCGTCCCGCCTGGTCTATTGGAGCCTGTGATGCCTGCCCCGGTCGTTCCTGCTGTCGAGCCCCCCATCCTGGTCACGGGGGCCGCCGGCTTCATCGGCTTCGCCCTGGCGCGGCGGCTGCTCGATGCCGGGCGCCAAGTGGTCGGGGTCGACAATCTCAGCCCCTATTACGACGTGCGGCTGAAGGAAGCGCGACTGGCCCGGCTGGCCGAACAGCCGGGCTTCAGCTTCCGCCGGCTCGACATCGCCGACCGGCCGGGCATGGCCGATTTGTTCGCCGAGGTGAAGCCGGGGCTGGTGGCGCATCTGGCGGCCCAGGCCGGAGTGCGGCATTCGCTGACCCACCCGGAGACCTATGTCGACGCCAATGTCGTCGGCTTCCTCAACGTGCTGGAGGGCTGCCGCCATCACGGCGTGCGCCACCTGGTCTATGCCTCCTCCAGCTCGGTCTATGGCGGCAACACGGCGATGCCGTTCTCGGTGCGCCAGAATGTCGACCATCCGCTCAGCCTCTACGCCGCGACCAAGAAGGCGAACGAGCTGATGGCGCATTGCTATGCCCATCTCTACCGGATGCCGGTCACCGGCCTGCGCTTCTTCACCGCCTATGGCCCGTGGGGCCGGCCCGACATGGCGATGTTCCTGTTCACCCGCGCCATCCTGGAGGGACGGCCGATCGAGGTGTTCAACCACGGCCACATGCTGCGCGACTTCACCTATATCGACGACCTGGTCGAAGGCGTGGCCCGGGTGCTCGACCATGTGCCGCAGCCCGACCCGGCCTGGTCCGGCGATGCGCCGAACCCGGCCACCAGCACCGCGCCCTACCGCCTCTACAACATCGGCAACACCAAGCCGGTGCCGCTGATGGACATGATCGCGGTGCTGGAGCGGGCGCTGGGCCGCGAGGCGCAGAAGATCTTCCGCGAGCTGCAGCCCGGTGACGTGCCGGAGACCTATGCCGATGTGGCGGAGCTGGAGGCGGCGATCGACTTCCACCCGACCACCCCGATCGAGGTCGGCATCCCGCGCTTCGTGGAGTGGTACCGCAGCTTCTACGGCGAATAGGGGCGGCTCAGCCCCGGACCGCGATCCGCCAGGCGCCGGGCGGGGCGCCGAAGGCGGCGCGAAAATGGCGGGTCAGGTGGCTGGGGTGGGTGAAGCCGCAGCCGGCGGCGATGTCGGCCAGCGGCCGGTCGGTGCCGGCCAGCAGCCGGCGGGCGCGGTCCAGCCGCCGGGCCAGCACATAGCCATGCGGCGGCAGCCCGACCGAGGCGCGGAACATCCGGGCGAAATGGGTTTCGGACAGGCCGGCCACCGCGGCCAGCCGGCCCAGCGTCAGCGGCTCGTCCAGCGTTGCCTCGATGAACTCCAGCACCCGGCGGCGGGTCTGCGGCGCCAGCCCGCCATCCAGCGCCGGCGACCGGCGGCGGCGCAGCCGGCTGCCGGCGAGATGGGCCAGGATCTCGTGCCCGGTCTGGGTCGCCGCCAGCCGGTCGCCGGCATCGCTCCAGTCCAGCCCGGTGAAGCCGGCCATCAGCCGCGCCGCCTCGGGGTCGTCGAAGAAGGTCTCGTCCGGCAGCGCCGTCTCGCGGATGTCGGCGTCATGCACGGCGGCGCCGGCCGCGGCCAGGGCCCCGGTGTCGAAATAGAAG
>NZ_JBYRFX010001022.1:0-11543 GCF_057815775.1 Inquilinus sp. | reverse complement strand
CGATGCGGCCGGCCAGCTCCGGCTTGAACAGGTCCTTCCAGCTGGTGATCGTCACCTTGTCGGAGCGGTAGACGATGCTGGTGGAATAGAAGGTGTAGCCGACCGCCATGTGCGACCCCAGCGGGTCCTGGGCGATGTCGTACAGCGCGCCGTAATTGGCCAGCTTCGAGATATCGATCGGCTGGACCAGGTCCTTGCGCACCGCCTCCAGCGCGTTGAAGTCGGCGATGGCGGCGACGTCGATCACCGGCGCGGCCTTGTTGGCCTCAAGCTTCGCCAGCCGCTCGCTGCTGTTGCCGGTCTCGACCACCAGCGTGCAGCCGCAGATCGCCTCGAACGGGTCGTACAGGTCCTTCTTATAGGCGTCCTGCGCGATGCCGTAGACCGAGATGGTCAGCGTCGGCGTGTCGGCGAAGGCGGGCGCAACCGCGCCGAGAAGGGCCAGCGCAGCGCTGGCGGCAAGCCGGGTCGTCCTCATGATGCACCCCCTGTCAGCTGTTGGTTCTTGTTTGGGCTTGCCGTCGACCCTCGCAGCACGAGGTCGACGGGGAAAAGGCGGCTGCCCTGCTGTTCGCCGGTGGCGACGGCCAGGGCATGGTCGGCGATGGCGGCCAGATCCTGCCGCACCGTGGTCAGCGGCGGCGACACGATCCGGGCCCACATCAGGTCGTCGTAGCCGGTGACCGAAACATCCTGCGGCACCCGCACGCCGCGGGCCGCCAGGGCGGTGATGAAGCCGACCGCCAGGGCGTCATAGGACGCGGCGCAGGCGGTGATGCCGGCGGGGTCGATCCCGGCACCGATCTCGGCACCGGCCTCGAAGGTGGAGGGCGAATGCCTGACTTGCGGCGCGATGCCGTCGGCGGCGAAGGCCTCGCGCATGCCGGCCGCACGCTCCTGCGCCACCCGGGA
This sequence comes from Inquilinus sp., assembly GCF_057815775.1. Taxonomy (NCBI): domain Bacteria; kingdom Pseudomonadati; phylum Pseudomonadota; class Alphaproteobacteria; order Rhodospirillales; family Rhodospirillaceae; genus Inquilinus; species Inquilinus sp. The sequence goes on along the minus strand of NZ_JBYRFX010001022.1, from coordinate 10,631 downwards.
ATCCTGCGGGCCGGCCAGCAGCAGGATGTCGCGGTGGCCGAGGCGGGCGAGGTGGCGGGCGACCTGCCGGCCGCCGTCGCGATGGTCGCTCGACGCGGTGTTGCCGCGGCTGGCGGCGCTATCGATCACCGCCACGGGGACGGGGATCGCCGCGGTCTCAATCGTGGTGCCGCGGGTCGGGATGATGACCAAGGCGTCGATGCCGCGGCCGATCAGGTTGTCGATCTCCGCCGCCTGGCCCTCGGCGGTCCCCAGGCTGTCGCCGACCAGCACGGCGAAGCCGCGGCGCTTGGCGGCACGTTCGATCGCCTGGGCGAAGATCGGGAACAGCGGCTGGCCGAAATCCGGGACGATCAGGCCGATGGTGGCGCTGCGCCCGGTGCGCAGGGCCCGGCCGGCATGGGCGGGGATGTAGCGCAGCTCCGCCGCCAGCGCGCGGATCCGGCCGGCCAGCTCCGGTGACAGTCGGCCCTTGCCCTGCAGCGCGTTCGACACGGTCGCCCGCGACACGCCGAAATGGCGCGCGAGGTCGAGCAGGGAGGGCGGCTTGCCGGGCATCCGGGGTCTGGTATCACGATTAATCAGGTTTCACGATTAAGCACATGCCCGGGCCTCAGGCACAAGGCGAAAACGGCGCCCGCCGGCCTATCGGCGATGGCAGGCCTTCGTGGCCGCGGCCTCGGCTTGCCTCTGCAGCGGGGTGGCGGTCGTGGCGTCCAGATCGCTGCTGAGCTGGGCGATGCCGCCATCCGTGAAATGCCGCTCGATCGTATCAGCGGCGCAGCGGCAATAGCGGGCCAGTTGGCCGGTACTCATCGACGGACCGTGCGCAAAGGCCACGCAATGGTCGATGTACTGGCGCTTCGCCCCCGGCTGGAACTGCCCGGCCTGGGCCAGGGCAGGCATCAGCAGAAGGGCAATGCCGGCCGAAACGAGAATTGCGCTTCGCATGCTGAGAGTTCCTCACCGATCCCATACTTATCAAGGGGACCACCGGATTGTGGACGATGTGTGTCCGCTCAATGAGTGATGGCGACGAGGATCAGCGTCACCACCGACCAGGCGACGCCGCTCAGCGTGCCGACGAGGTCGATCAGGTGGAAGCCGCGCCGGCCCTGGCCCAGGTCGCGGCGCTTGCGCGGCGGGTAGCGGCGGCCCAGCAGCACGGTGCTGACGATGGCCCCGGCAGTGCCGACCAGGATCGCCGGCGCCAGCCGCAAATGCCAGGCCACGACGCCGGCCACGGGCAGCGCGCATAGGGCGAGGGCCGCGAGGCCGGCGGCCAGCAGCTTGGCCCGCAGGATCGCCGCCGGCGGCACCGGGGCGCTGGCGGCGAGGTCGGGGGCCTCGTCCTCGCCCACCGTCACGGCGACGAACACCCAGGCCAGGCCGGCGGCCATGAACACCGGCAACGCCGCCAGCCCGGCGGCGTTGCTGAGGTCGCGCCACAGGCCGGTCGCCAGCGGCACCACATAGATCAGCTGTTGCAGGATCCGGCCGGCCAGGCGCGGAGTCCGGACCAGCAGCCGGATTTCTTTGCGCAGCAGGGTCAGGTGCCGGCCGCCGCGGAAGGCCGCGGGCGCCTTCGCCCGGCGGGCTATGCCGCGCCGGCCGGTCTCGGTCGCCGCGATCACCGCACCCGAGGCGAAGCGCCGGCCGAGGGCCCAGGCGGTGAGGGCGAAGATCGTGACGGCCAGGACCAGGCCGGGCACCGCCGGCAGCGGGTCGCCCAGCAGCGCCCGCGCCGGCAGCCAGGCCAGCCCCTGCAGCGCCTGCCCGGCCGACGGCGTCAGCGCGGCCATGGCCGCGGCATAGGTCCCGGCCCCGAACAGCGTGCGGCCCTGGCCGGCGAGCAGGACTCCGGCGGCCAGCAGCGTGCCCAGGGTGCCGGTGATGATCCGCGTCGCCCGCGGGCCGACCAGCGCCAGCAGGATGACGGCCAGGATGAAGCCGGCGGCGGTCATCAGCAGGGTGAGGGGGATGAACACGGCATAGGCCGCCAGGAAGCGGGGATGGCCCAGCAGGGCCAGCCCGTTGGCCAACGGGGCGACCAGCATCAGCCAGCCGCCGCTGACGCTGGCGGCGCCGGCGATCATCCGCACCGCCAGGATGCGGCGGACCGGGGCCGGGCTGGAGAGCAGCCACAGCAGGTCGTCGCGGCCGTACAGCGCCTCGACCGCCACGGTGATGGCCTGGGTCAGCATCGCCCCGGCGGCCAGGGCCAGAACCAGGGTGGCCACGCCGATCAGGCGCGGTTCCGCGGCAAGCTGCGCCCCGATCATGGCGGCGAACAGGAGGCCCAGGGCCTGGGCCGCCACCAGGATCAGCAGCACCATCACGAGGCCGCGCTTGAACAGCTTCGAGCCGCGCCAGGCCAGGCGCAGTTCGTGCCGCAGCAGCCAGGCGGTGGAGCCGGGGGTGAGGCGCATCAGGCGGTGGTATCAGCGGCGGCAACCAGGCGCAGGAAGACATCCTCCAGCGTGGCGTCGCCGCCACCGCTGCGGGCGCGCAGATCCTCCAGCCGCCCCTCGGCCAGCAGGCGGCCGGCGACGATGATGCCGATGCGGTCGGCGATGCGTTCGGCGACATCCAGGATATGGGTGGTCAGGATGATGGTGGCGCCGGCGCGCACCCGCTCGCGCAGCAAATCCTTGACGTCGCGGGCGATCGCCACGTCCAGGCCGGTCAGCGGCTCGTCCAGCAGCAGCAGGCGCGGGTCGTGGATCAGGGCGCCGGCCAGCGCCGCCTTCTGCCGCATGCCGCGCGAGAAGCCGCCGCAGCGCTCGTCCCGGTGCGGCCACAGCCCGAGCAGCTCCAGCAGCTCCCGCGCCCGCACGGTGGCTGTGGCCGGGGCGACGCCCCACAGGCCGGCAACGAATTCGAGATATTCCAGCGGGGTCAGCGCGTCGTAGAGCATGGGTTCGTCGGGCAGCCAGGCGGTGATCCGCTTGGCCTCGACCGGCTGCGCCAGCGCGTCGATGCCGAAGATCGAGACCATCCCCGCATCCGGCGGCAGCAGGCCGGCGATCATGCGCAGGGTGGTGGTCTTGCCGGCGCCGTTCGGGCCGAGCAGGGCATAGATCTGGCCCGGCGGCACCGCCAGGTCCAGGCCGTCGACGGCCGGCGCGCCGAACGCTTTGCGCAGGCCCAGCAGCTGCAGGGCCGGGGTTTCGATCGTCTGGTCCTCGATCGTCTGGTCAGGCACGCGGCTTCCCTCGCGCGATTCGATGGCAGGGCGATCCTAGCCGTTCCGGAAGCCGAGCGGCAGCGCCGCCGGGACGACCACTGCCCTCATGCCTGCGGGGCATGGGGACGGACTCACAAAGTCTTTCTGCCTGATGCCCTCGCGGTCCCAGATGCCTGGCGACCCCAATCTCGCAAGGATCCTGAGAGATGACCGACCTTTCCGGCAAGACCGCCCTCGTCACCGGCGCCTCCCGCGGCATCGGCCGGGCCAGCGCCCGGGCCCTGGCCCAAGCCGGCGCCCATGTCATCGTCCATTACGGCCGGGCCGCGGCCGAGGCGGAGGGTCTGGTGGCGGAGATCCGCACTGCCGGCGGCACCGCCGATGCGGTCGCGGCCGATCTCGCCGCACCGGATGGCGCCCATCTGCTGGCCGGCAAGGTCCGCGGCATCGTCGGCGGGCGGCTGGACATCCTGGTGGCCAATGCCGGCGTGTCCAAGGCCGCGACGATCGAGGACACCACGGTCGAGGACTTCGACACCCTGTTCGCGGTCAATGTCCGGGCGCCGTATTTCCTGGTGCAGCAGCTGCTGCCGGTGCTCGGCAGCGGCAGCAGCGTTATCCTCGTCAGCTCGCTGGCGGCGCGCGCCTCGGTCGGCGCCCTGTCGGCCTATGCCGCAACCAAGGGCGCCACCGACACGCTGGTCCGGCACTTCGCCCAGGCGCTCGGGCCGCGGGGCATCCGCGTCAATGCCGTGGCGCCCGGCGTGATCGACACCGACATGTCGAGCTTCGCCAAGACCGCGGAGGGCCGCGTCAACATCCTGGCGATGCAGGCGCTGCAGCGCGTCGCCGAGCCGGCGGATGTGGCCCCGGCGGTGGTCTTCCTCGCCTCGGACGAGGCGCGCTGGGTTACCGGCGATACCCTGCGGGTCGATGGCGGCTCGAAGCTCTGATCAAGGCACCGACGGCACCGGCGTGGCCCGGCGCCGGGCGAGCAGGCGGCGCAGCGCGATGTTGGCGGGATCGCCGATGAAGCGCTTGGCGCCGCCGGCCGCCAGCACCGACAGCGCCACAAACAGGGCGAGCCAGGGCAGCTGCCCCGCAGTGCTCATCCCGTCGCGGCCGATCACGCTGCGCATCGCCGCCAGGACGATGATGTGGAACAGGTACAGCTCGTAGCTGTGCTGCCCCAGCCACCGGATCGCCCGGCCCGGCCAGGACGCGATCCAGCGGGCCGGGGGATCCTCCAGGCTGCCGCAGATGATGCAGGCGGTCGCCAGGCCCAGCAGGCTGAAGCTGAAGACCACGTCCTGGTCGAAGCCGCGCAGCCAGATCGCGCACAGGGCGATGGCGCCGGCGATGCGTAGCCCGGCGGCCAGCCGCTGCCCCGGCCGGACGCGCCGGGCCAGGATCGCGGTCAGGCAGCCCATGGCGATGGCGTCGAAGCAGGCCAGGTTGCCGTAGAGATAGCGGATCTCGTCATCGGCATTAAGGGCGCGGTAGACCGGGGCCGCGACGATCAGGGCCAGGCACAGCAGCACGACCGGCCAGGTCCGCCGCAGCAGCAGGCAGACGATAGGGAAGGCCAGGTAGAATGTCTCCTCCACCGACAGCGACCAGTAGACGTTCAGGCCGTAGTTGAAATAGCCCCATTGCTGCATCAGCAGGTTGTGGGTGAAGGTCAGCACCGTGCCGGCGCCCGCCAGCAACCCGAAGGCACCGCCCTTGCCGGCGAAGGACGGAATCCCCAGCAGCCCGAGCCCGACGATGATCGCCAGGGCCGGCACCAGGCAGGGCAGGATCCGGGCGATGCGGAAGGTGTAGAACGACCGCGGGTCGATCCGCCCGAGCGCCCCGTACCGGGCCAGGGAATGGCTGGTGATGAGATAGCCGGAGATGACGAAGAACATCGTCACGCCGAAATTGCCCCAGGTCACCACCGCCCGCACGGCCTCGGGTCCGAAGATCGAGCCCAGCGGCCCGTCGGGCAGCCGGTAGGTCAGGCTGAAATGCAGCAGCAGGACCATCAGGATGGCCACGCCGCGCAGCACGTCGATCCGGTCGTTCCGTCCGGGTCCGCGATCCATGGCCTCAGTCCTTCGCGGAATTGGAGGCGCGGGCCGGCGCCAGCGCCCAGGCCAGCCCATGCGTGTAGCTGATCGGGTTGACCGTCAGATGGTCCTCGCCCGGGATGATCTCGGTCCGCAGCGCCAGGCCGGGATATTTCCGCGCCGCCAGGATCTGCTGGAAGGCCTTGAGGTCGCCGACCATGTCGACCGTGTGGTTGTAGCGCGGGTCGCCCGATTTGCGGCTGGTGGTCTCGTATCCGCCCACGGCCAGGTACACCCGGGCCGGCAGGTCGTCATGGCTGCCGGCATAGCGGCGCGCTTGGTCGATCACCGTGCGATGGTCGAAGAACAGCGACGGGCTGCTGATGATGTAGGCCTGGAACATCGACGGGTCGGTCAGCAGGATATGGGCGCCCAGCAGCGCGCCATAAGAATGGCCGAAGAAGACCCGGCGGCCCGGATCGGTCCGGTAGCTCCGGTCGATCAGCGGGAACACCTCCCGGGCGATGAACTGGCGATAGGCCTCCGCCCCGCCGAACACCGGGTCGCGGCCGGGCATGTCGGACACGGCGTTGGGCACGCCGGCGGCAGTCGGGGTGTAGTCGCGCCGCCGGCTGTATTCCGGCGTCTCACCCACGGCATAGGACAGGCCGACCAGGATCGCATCCTGCAGCCCCTTGCCGTGGTCGCCGACCCGCCGGCTGATGGCGCGCAGCAGCGGAAAGCCGTAATCCGCATCGGTGATGAACAGCACGGGATAGCGCCGGTCGCCGCTGCGGTAGGAGGCGGGCAGGCTGACATACAGCTTGTAGTCGCGCTGCAGCAGATCGGAATGGATGCCCAGGACCGCCGTGTCCTCCAGCGCGTAGGGCGCCGTCGGGCCGTCGGGGACCGGGGCGGTGACGCCCGGCTCCGCCCGGGCCGGAACGGTGGTCAGCAGGGCGACGAACAGCAGGGCGGCGAGCCTGAGCATGCGGGGAGAGCCTAGGATTCGAATCTGGGCGGGCATGGTGCCGCGCCTGTCAAATCCTGTCACCAGCCTGCCTGTGCCCTCCCCGGCGCCGTGTCGGGGAGGGGGATCGGCCCGAAGATGGTCAGGCCGCCGATGCGGTGTCGAAGCTGGGGTAGTCGGTGTACCAGCGCTCGTCGCCGCCCCAGAAGGCGTGGCGGACATAGGGAGTCAGGGGCAGGGTCCGCCGGAAGCGCTCGGGCAGGTCGGGGTTCGAGGCGAACCAGCGGCCGAAGGCGACCAGGTCGGCATCGCCGCGCTGCAGGATCGCCTCCGCCCCGTCGCGGTCGAAGCCGCCGGCGGCGATGATCGGGCCTTTGAACACTGGCCGCAGGAACGCCGATGCGACGGGCGCCTGCCCCTCCATTAGCGTCTCGGTGCCCTTCACCCTGGGCTCGATGACGTGAAGATAGGCCAGGCCGTAGGCGTTCAGCCGCTCGGCGAAATGGCCGAAGGTCGCCTGTGGGTCGCTGTCGGAGATGCCGCCCCATTGTCCGCTCGGCGACACCCGCACGCCGACCCGGTCGGCACCCCAGACCGAGACCAGCGCCTCGCTCAGCTCCAGCCCGAAGCGGGCGCGCTTCTCGACCGTGCCGCCATAGGCATCGGTGCGCTTGTTGGTGCCGTCCTGCAGGAAGGTGTCGACGAGGTAGCCGTTGGCGGAGTGCAGCTCGATGCCGTCGAAGCCGGCGTCGCGGGCACGTTCGGCGCCGCGGCGGAAGCTTTCGACCAGCGCCGGGATCTCGTCGAGCGCCAGGGCCCGGTGCGGCGAATTCGGCACCCAGCCGTCGCCGGTGAAGACCACGGTCTCGAACGGCACCACCGAGGGCGCGACCGGCGCGCGGCCGCCGCTGAGGTCGACATGGGACTGGCGGCCGTCATGGGCGATCTGCATGACGATGCGGCCGCCCTCGGCATGCACGGCATCGGTCACCCGCCGCCACGCCTCGACATGGCGGTCGGTGTAGATGCCGGGCGCGCCGAGATAGCCGTAGCTGTCGGTCGAGGGGTGGACGCTCTCGGTGATCACCAGCCCTCCCTGGGAAGCGCGCTGGCGGTAGTATTCGACCATCATCGCGCTCGGGCTGGCATCGGTCTCCGCCCGCAACCGGGTCATCGGCGCGTGCACGATGCGATGGGTCAGGTCGAGGGCACCGATCCGGGCCGGGGTGAACAGTTTCGGGGCGGCGCTCATGACCGGGCTTCCTCATAGGCGGGATAGTCGACATAGCCGCGGCGGTCGCCGCCATAGAAGGTGTCGCGGTCATGCGGGGCCAGCTTCCAGCCTTGGCGGATGCGCTCGGGCAGGTCGGGGTTGGCGATGAAGTGGCGGCCGAATGCCACCAGGTCGGCATCGCGGCGGCCGATGATCGCCTCGGCGCTGTCGGGCTCGAAGCCGCCGGCGGCGATGATCGGCCCCGGGAAGGCGCGGCGCAGCTCGGCCGCGGCGACGGGCGGCAGGCCGTCCTCGATCATCTGGTTGCCGATGATGCGCGGCTCGATGATGTGGAGATAGGCGATGCCGGTCCGGTCCAGCCGGGTGGCGACATGGTCGAAGGTCACCGCCGGGTTGCTGTCCGACATAGCGTTGAACTGGGTGCTGGGCGACAGGCGCACGCCGACCCGGTCGCGGCCCCAGACCGGGACGACGGCGTCCAGGATCTCGAACAGCAGCCGCGCCCGGTTCTCGACCGAGCCGCCATAGGCATCGCTGCGCCGGTTGGTGCCGTCCTGCAGGAACTGGTCCAGCAGGTAGCCGTTGCCGGCGTGGAGTTCGATGCCGTCGAAGCCGGCGGCCTTGGCGCGTTCGGCGGCCCGGCGGTAATCCTCGACCAGGGCCGGGATCTCTTGGATCCCGATCGCCCGGTGCGGTGAGACGGGCACCCAGCCGTCACCGGTGAAGGCAACGCCCTCGAACGGCACGACGGACGGCGCCACCGGCGGCACGCCGCCGGTCATGTCGACATGGCCGACGCGCCCGACATGCCACAGCTGCTGCACGATCAGGCCGCCCTTGGCGTGGACGGCGTCGGTGACGCGGCGCCAGCCGGCGATCTGGGCATCGGCATAGATGCCGGGCGCGCCGAGATAGCCGCGGCCGGCGACCGACACGGTCGTCGCCTCGGAAATGATCAGGCCGCCCACCGAGGCGCGCTGGCCATAATATTCGGCCATCAGCGCGCCGGGGATGTCGCCCGGCTGGTCGGACCGCAGCCGGGTCAGGGGCGCCATCACCACCCGGTGGGCCAGTGCCAGGGCGCCGACCTGGAAGGGCGAGGACAGCTTGTGCGGAACGAGGTGATTCACGGTGGTCTCCGGTGCGCGATGGGCATGCCGGTCCGGGCGCTGGGCGGGCAGGGGCTCGCACAGCGTCGGACGCTTCGCCGGCAGCAGGCTGCCGGCGGTGGATGTCATCGCGGGATCAGGGTCTGGAAAACGACAATGCAGCCGCCGCGGATCGGGCTGGGCCCTCACCGAAGCGACTGCAGTGTAGGTAGGGTCGACCCTGGGGCCGGAGAAAGACTTTATGGGACGGGCGCCATGCCTTACGGGCATGACGTGCCGCCAAGCTCAGTCCTTGGTCAGCGCCCGGATATAGGCGATCGACCGGGCGGCGAAGGCCTGCCAGTCCGTCGGGTTGTCATGCTCGACCACCAGCACGTTGGCGCGGGTGGCGGCGAACAGCGGATACAGCGTCGGCCAGTCGATGATGCCGTCGCCGGTGGCAGCCCAGCCCTCGTCGAGTGCGATGCCGGGGGGCGCCGTGTCCTTCAGCTGGATCGCGGTGATGCGGTCGGCGTATTTCGCCAGCTCCTGCGCCGGGTCGGCCCAGCCGCGCGTCACCCAGCCGATGTCGATCTCGAAATCGACGCCGGGCCCGGCCGTTTCCAGCATCAGGTCGATCGGCCGGTTGCCGTCCTCCAGCTTGCGGTACTCGAAGTCGTGGTTGTGCCAGGCGACCTTCAGCCCCTCGGCCTTGGCCGCGGCGGCGCCCTCGGCCAGCTGTTCGCCGACCCGGCGCCAGCCATCGGCGGTGATGCTGCGCTCGCTCGGGGTCAGATAGGGCGGGATCAGCGTGTCGGTGCCCATGGTGTGGGCGTAGTCGAAGAACCGCTTCGGCTCGCTGACCAGCCCGGCCAGCGGCATGTGGAAGCCGGAACAGGTCAGGCCGGCGGCGTCGATCTGCCGGCGGAACAGCGCGGCATCGTCGCCATAGGCCGGCAGCCAGGGCTCGACCGCGTCGTAGCCGCATCGCGCCAGCCATTCCAGCTGGGCCTCCAGCGGCGGGAAGAACCGGGCCGAATACAGCTGGAAGGAGACGGGATATCGGGGCATGGGGCGCTCCTGGATCAGGCCGCGGTCGGGGAGAACGTCTGCGGCGCATCGGCGGCGATCAGCCTGGCGGCATCGGCCTCGGTCATCGGCGCCGGCCGTTCGGTGGTGCTGGCAATCTCCACGAAGCGGCCGATCTCGGCGGATTCGATGATCGCCAGCAGCACCTCCAGCACATGGCGCGCGAACCGGCCGGCGGCGCGGGGGTGGCGGCCATGCTCCGCCGCGTCGAGCATGTCGGCGACGCCGGCGCCGCGGTAGTTGCCGGTCCGCGTGCCCTTGACCTCGATCCAGTTGTCCTGGCCGAAAGCGACCGCCTCGCTGCCGAAGCGCTGCACCGCGCCATCGCCATGCAGCTCGGCGATGCCGGCGAAATAATTGGGGTCGGGCACCATCAACGATCCCAAGGTCCCGTGCAGTTCGATCGGGTTGCGGTGGCCGTGACCCCAATTGTCATAGCTGACCGAGAAGTGGATCTGCGCGCCGGAACGGAACTCCAGCAGCGCCTGGCTGGTGGTCGGCGTGGTCACCGGCACCCGGCTGCCCCGGTTGGGGCCGTCGGCCGTCACCAGCCGCTCGTCGAAGAAGGTGGTGGCCAGCGCCACCACCCGCCGGACGGGCCCCAGCAGGTTGACCAGGGCGGAGATGTAGTAGGGGCCCATGTCCAGCACCGGGCCGGCGCCGCGCTGATAATAGGGGTGCGGGTTGGGGTGCCAGCGCTCCATGCCGTGGTTCATGAAATGGGCGCTGCCGCTCTTGACCGTGCCCAGCCGGCCCTCGTCGATCAGGCGGCGGGCGGTCTGCTGGGCGCCACCCAGGAAGGTGTCGGGTGCCGAGGCCAGCATCAGGCCGCTGCCGTCGGCCAGCGCCACCAGCGCGTCGCCATCCGCCAGGGTCAGGGCCAGCGGCTTTTCGGCATAGGCGTGCTTGCCGGCCCGCAGGATCGCGGCGGTGGTGGCGGCGTGGCTGGCGGGGTTGGTCAGGTTGATGATCGCGTCGATCCCGGGATGCCCGATCAGCGCGTCGGGGGTCA
>NZ_JBYRFX010001021.1:0-1578 GCF_057815775.1 Inquilinus sp. | reverse complement strand
GGCGAAGTTCAGGAAGATCAGGTTGCGGCCGGGCACGAAGGTGTTCGGCAGGCCGTTGTCCTGCATCGCGATCTCGACATCGCGGGTCAGCGCCGTGTCGCTGAGCTGGCCGAGCACGCCGAGGTCGAGCATGTGGTCGGGGCCCAGCCGGCGGGTCCAGTCGGGAAACTCGGTGCGCAGCACCTCGCGGATGCCGGGGCGGACGTCGAGCTCGACCCGATGGCGCTGGCCATAGTCGAAGCCGATCGTCTCAACCCGCTTGAAGCGGTCCAGCGCCCAGGCCAGGCAGGTGGTCGAATCCTGCCCGCCGGAGAACAGCACCAGGGCTCCATCCTGTTCAATGCCCATCGTATTCGGCCCAGCTGATAGGGGTTTCAAAGACGGCGACGACGGCCAGCAGCGGCAGGATCGGCTTGGTGCGCTCCCAGATCCAGATGGCGATGTGCTCCGCCGTCGGATTTTCCAGCCCGTCGATTTCGTTCAGGCAATAATGGTCCAGCCGGGCCAGCAGCGGCGCGAAGGCGGCCTCGACATCGAAGAAGTCGACCACGAAGCCGGTGACCGGGTCGACCGGGCCGTCCAGTCGCAGCTCCACCCGATAGGAATGGCCATGCATCCGGTGGCAGCGATGGGTCGCCGGCACGTTCGGCAGCCGGTGTGCGGCCTCGAAGGTGAAGGCCTGGGTGATCCTCATGGAATACCGATCAGCTTATGGGTCTGCAGGCTCAGGCGCCATTGCGGGTGGGCGAGGCAATGCGCCACCGCGGCGGCGGTGTTCGCCACTCGGTCGGGCCCGTCCATCGGCTGCAGCCAGAAATGGGTGAAATCGAGGTCCGCGACGGAATCGGGCATCAGGCCGGGCTGCGGGAACACCAGCTTCAGCTCGTCGCCCCGGCGGGCGACCAGCGGGGCGCCGGCCTTGGGGCTGACGCAGACCCAGTCGAGCTCCGCCGGCGGCGCGATCGTGCCGTTGGTCTCGACCGCCGCGGTGAAGCCGCGCGATTGGACCGCGGCCAGCAGGTCGTGGTCGAGCTGCAGCAGCGGTTCGCCGCCGGTGAAGACGACGAAGCGGTTGGTGGAGGCCCCGTCCCAGCACGCCTCGATCGCGGCGGCCAGCACCTCGGCATCCTCGAAACGGCCGCCGCCGAGCCCGTCGGTGCCGAGGAAGTCGGTGTCGCAGAATTTGCAGACGGCCCCAGCCCGGTCGGCCTCGCGGCCGGTCCACAGGTTGCAGCCGACGAACCGGCAGAACACCGAGGCCCGCCCGGCGTTGCGCCCTTCACCCTGCAGGGTCTTGAAGATCTCTTTGACGACGTAGCCCATGCCACCAATCCGGCGCTGTCAGGCGGCCTGCCGATCGGGACCGCGCCTGCCGTAAAGGGGCGTTTGTAGACCTTTTGTTCCCCGCGGTCAGGTGCGAATTGCCACGGGCCCCGCCGAGTCGCTTGATTCCCGCCGCCGGAAACGAATCAAGGCCCGCCGGGGGCGGGCCTTGATCCTGGTTCAGCCGATCGGCCGGGGCCGGTGGCTCAGCTGCTGGTCAGCTTCGACAGGTCCAGCGGCAGGGACCGCAGCCGC
>NZ_JBYRFX010001020.1:0-5957 GCF_057815775.1 Inquilinus sp. | reverse complement strand
ATGTCGGCGCCCATGCGCGCTTCGCCTACCAGGCGCCGATCGCGGACTGGTACGTGCAGCCCCGCATCGACCTGCACCTGACCTATGTGCATGGCAACGGCTACACCGAAACCGGGGCCGGCCCGTTCGACCTCGCCGTCGAATCCGAGGGCGCCACGGCCTTCGCGGCGATTCCCGCGGTGGAGGTGGGCGGGCGCATCCCCCTCGGCGGGACCGCGGTGCTGCGCCCGTTCGCCAGCGCGGGCATCGAACTGAACGCCAATGGCGACTGGGCGGCGACAGCGCGGTTTGCCGATCAGCCGGGAAGCCATGGCTTCCGCGCCACGACACCCATCCCGGACGTGCTGGGTAAGTTCACGGTCGGCGCCGAGGTGCTGAGCAGCGCGAGCTGGGACTTCCGGCTCCAGTACAACGCCGAGGTCGGCGACGGCTATACCTCCCATGCCGGATTGGGGCGGCTGGCCTATCGGTTTTGAACCCTTGCATCGGAACCGTGGCGCAGGCTGGAGGCTGAAACAGAATTTCACGACGACCAGAGGTGGTGGCTGAACGCGACTGACCGTGCGTTCCTGGTATCCAGCCCGTTCTGTCGCGTGCCCTGATCGTCACTTTGCCGTACATCCGCTTTGGGGACGCCGAAGCTCTGTCCGGACATGGCACTGACGCGTCATGTGCCGGCGAGAAAAGCCGCCTCGGATTGTCAGCCGCAGTCTTCATCCAGATCATCCGCCACGCCTTCCGATGGGCCGGGGCGCTGACGATCAGGTTGTTCAACGTCAACGAGATAAGCCCTTATCAGGAAACGCACATCGTTGCCGTCGGCACACTGCCGGAGATGTCGGCTCCGTGACCATCGATATCAGCCGACAGGGATGCCGATGCCGTGGTTGCAGGCATGCCTCTGGTGGGTGCCGATAGAGTATGAAGGAAATTTTCATCCAGAAATTATAGTTGATAAAAAAATACATCACCATAGCATGGTGCCATGACCGATGCCGCCTCCGCCCGTCTTTTCGCCGTCCTCGATCGCCTGTGCGGTCGGCTGATTGTTTCCTGCCAGCCGGTCGCCGGCGGGCCGCTCGATCGCACAGACATCGTGCTGGCGTTGGCGCAGGCCGTGGCCGGCACCGGCGCCGCTGGACTGCGGATCGAAGGGGTGGAGCGCGTCGCCGCGGTCTGTTGCGCCGTCGACGTGCCGGTGATCGGAATCGTCAAGACCGACCTGGCAGATAGTCCGGTGCGCATCACACCGCACCTGGCCGATATCGACGCGCTGGCGGCCGCTGGCGCCCCGATCATCGCCTTCGACGCCACCGATCGGCCGCGGCCGGTGCCGGTGGCGGAGATGATCGACCGCATCCACGGCCATGGCCGCATTGCCATGGCCGACGTCTCGACCCGGGCCGAGGGGCGGGCGGCCGCCGCGGCCGGTGCCGACATCGTCGCCTCGACCCTGTCCGGCTACGTCGCCGGGCCGGAGCCGACCGCGCCGGACCTGGTTCTGGTCGCGGCGCTGGCCGCCGACGGCTTCACCGTCATCGCCGAAGGCAATGTGCGGACGCCGCAGCAGGCGGCGGCGGCACTGGCCGCGGGGGCGCATGCGGTGGTCGCCGGCTCGGCCATCACCCGGCCGGAGCATGTCACCCGGTGGTTCCTCGATGCGATCGGCACCGGCTGACCGGATGTCCGACACTCAAAAACAGGGGGCGACGACAATGAAGATCCTGCGCAAGACGCTGCTGGCCGGGCTCGCCCTGCCGGTGCTGCTCGCGGCCGGTGCCGCCATGGCGGGCGAGGTGACGCTGCTGTTCTGGCCGGGGCCGGAGAGCGAGGCGATGCAGAAGGTGGTCGACGCCTACAATGACGGGCCGGGCAAGACCGACGGCATCACCGTCAAGCAGCTCCTGTTCAGCCGCCAGGGCTACTTCGAGAAGGAGTTGGCGGACCTCGCCGCCGGATCCAGCGAATTCGACGTGGCGCTGGTCACCACCTACACCCTCGGTCGCTACGCCCCCTATCTCGACCCGGTCGACGCGCAGGTCCCGGCGGCGGCCAGGGCGGAATTCGCGCCGGTGGCGCTGGACTCGCTGACCCTGGACGGCAAGCTGTACGGGGTGCCGACCGATATCTCGGTGCACTTCCTCTATTACCGCAAGGACCTGGTCGACAAGCTGCTGTCGGACCCCGACTGGCAGAAGCGGTATGCCGAGATCGCCCGGGAGAAGCTGGGCCGGGACCTGCAGCCGAAATCCCCGGATGACTGGACCTGGGACGACTGGATCGCCACCGCCCTGTTCTTCAGTGCCGCCGACAATGCCGACAGCCCGACCCGCTTCGGCACCGTGCTGCAGATGAAGAACCTGATCTTCAACGTCATGCTGTGGCAGGCGACGCTGGTGTCGAATGGCGGCAATTGGTTGGGCGCGGACGGCAAGCCAGCGATCGACAGCGACGCCGCGCGGACCGGGCTGCAGATCTACAAGACCCTGATCGACGACCGGGCCACGCCGCCCGGGTCGATCAGCTACGAGTATCCGGAAGCCAACGCCGCCTTCCAGGCCGGCCAAGCCGCGACCATGCTGCAATGGAGCGCCGCCTTCAATGAGCTGAACGACCCGGCGAAATCGCCCACCGTGGCCGGCAAGGTTGGCCTCGCCCCGCTGCCGGCGGGCAGTGCCGGGCACAAGAGCCACGTCCATTCCCTCGGCATCGGGCTGAACAAGGCGTCGAAGAACAAAGATGAGGCCGGCCGCTTCCTGTCCTGGCTGGCGACGCGGGATGCGATGACCGTCTACGCCCAGGCCGGCGGCACCCCGCCGGTGCCGGAGATCCTGAAGGCAATGGCTGGGACGCGGCCGGAATTCCCGCTGGTCGGCGACCATGTCGGCCGCTACGGCTTCGTCATCTCCGGCGGCACCGCCGCCTACGCCGTGCCGGTCTACGAGGTGCTGGCCGAGAAATTTTCCGCCTTTTGGGCCGGGCAGATCGATCTCGACACCGCGCTGAAGCAGGCGGCCGAGGGCATGGCCGATCGGATCAAGGGCTGATGGTGTCGACCGCGACGGCCAGGGGCGGGCGCCGACCCTATGAAGGCCGCTGGGACGGGCTGTGGCTGCTCGGGCCGCTGCTGCTCTTCCTCACCGCTTTGCTCGGTTTCCCGGCGGTTGTCGATCTCGTCTACAGTGTCAGCGAGGTGCGCTTCACCAATCTCTGGTCGCCGCGCTGGGTCGGGCTCGACAACTATGCCGCGGTGCTGGCCGACCCGGCCTTCTGGGCCGCCGTCGGCTTTTCCGCCCGCTTCGCTGTGGTGGTCACCGCGGCGCAGTTGCTGCTCGGCTTCGCCCTGGTGCTGGCGCTCGACCCGCTGATCGCGAAACGGCGCTGGCTGATGGCGTTCCTGCTGCTGCCGATGATGGTGTCGCCGGCGCTGCTGGGCGTGATGTACCGGCTGATGCTGAACGACTTCGTCGGCGTGATCCCGCAATACCTGCAGATGCTGGGCTTCAACGACAATCTGCTGGGCGTCGATTGGGCCTTCACCACCGTCGCGGTGATCGAGGTGCTGCAATGGACGCCCTTCGCCTTCCTGGCGCTGCTGACCGCCTACCAGGCGATCCCGGGGGACTTGGTCGAGGCGGCGCGGATCGACGGCGCCGGATCCTGGGCGGTGTTCCGCCACATCATCCTGCCGCTGATGGTGCCGGCGCTGGCGATCACCGGGTTCATCCGCTTCATCGACAGCTTCCGGGTGTTCGACCACATCTATGTGCTGACCGGCGGCGGCCCGGGCACGCTGACGCAGAGCCT
Source organism: Inquilinus sp. (assembly GCF_057815775.1). Lineage (NCBI taxonomy): Bacteria > Pseudomonadati > Pseudomonadota > Alphaproteobacteria > Rhodospirillales > Rhodospirillaceae > Inquilinus > Inquilinus sp. The sequence continues at coordinate 2,150 of NZ_JBYRFX010001020.1, read as the reverse complement.
GTCGATCTACATCTATCGCACCTTCTTCCAGCAGGAGCGGATCGGCCCGGCCGTCGCCGCCTCGATGCTGCTGCTGGTGGCCTCCATCGTGCTGCTGCGCCTGCTGATGGCGCAGATGCTGAAGGGATCCCGGCGATGACGCGATTGGGCGGCGTTCTGCGCTGGGCGGTGTTCGCCATCGCCATCTTCATCCTCAACATCCCCGTCATCGTCACCCTGCTGACCTCGCTGAAGACCACGCTCGACATCAACGCCTACCCGCCGGTCTGGCTGTTCGCCCCGACCGTGGAGCACTACGTCGCGGTGCTGACCGACCCGACGCTGGACTTTCCGCGCTACCTTCTGAACTCGACCGTGATTGCGCTCGGCGGCACCGTGCTGGCGCTCGTGCTCGGCGTGCCAGCCGCCTACGCCATGGCGAAGCTGGGGAAGGGCGCGCGGACGGTGCTGCCAGTCGTCACCAACCTGCGCGCCCTGCCGCTGGTGATCTTCGCCATCCCGTTCTACCTGCTGTACCAGGCGGTCGGGCTGCTCGACACCCGGCTCGGCCTCTCCCTGATCTCCTGCATCATCAACCTGCCGCTGGCCCTGATCCTGCTGGTCGGTTTCCTGCAGGATTTGCCGCAGGAGATCGAGGAGGCGGCGCGGGTCGATGGCGCCTCGACCTTCGCCGTGCTGCGCCACATCGTGTTGCCGCTGGCCCGGCCGGTGCTGGTGGCGGTCGCCATCCTCAGCTTCATCTACAGCTGGAACGAGTTCCTGTTCGGCCTGATCCTGACCACCCGCAACGCGGTGCCGGTGACGGTCGGCGCCACCTTCTTCATCACCTCCTGGGGGGTGAAGTGGGGGGCGACGGCGGCGGCGATGATGCTTAGCGTGCTGCCGCCGCTCTTGCTCGGGCTGGTCAGCTACCGTTATCTCGGCCGTGCGATGCTGGCCGGTGCGGTGAAGGGATAGGGCATGAGCGAGACCTCGACCATCGGACGGAAGGTGCTGGCCAGCCTGCGCGCCGCGCTGCCCGGCCTGTCGCCGGCGCTGGCCCGCATCGGCGACACCGTGCTGGAGGGGCCGGAGCGGGTGCTGAGCCAGACCGTGACCGAGCTGGCCGACACCTCCGGCTCCTCCGAGGCCTCGGTGATCCGGTTCTGCCGCGAACAGGGTTTCCCCAGCTTCCAGGGCTTCAAGCTGGCGCTGGCGACCGAACTGGCCTCGGCCCAGCCGGCACGGGCGGAGGAGGCGGGCCGGCACGCGTTGTTCCGCATCGTCGACCGCGCCGCCGACGCGCTGCGCGAGATCGAGGACCTTCTCGACCCGGCCGCGGTCGTGGTGGTGGCCGAACGGCTGCTCGGCGCCCGGCGGGTGCTGGTGTTCGGCGTCGGTGCCTCGGCGATCAGCGCCCGCTACGCCCAGTACAAGCTGGCCCGGCTGGGCCTGCACGCGGTCGTGCATGACGACCCGCACATGGCGGCGATGGCGGCCTCGGGGCTGCGGGCCGGCGACGTGGCGCTGGCAGTCTCCAGCTCCGGCTCGACCCTCGACACCGTCCGCGCGGCCACGCTGTCGCGTGAGGGCGGCGCCTTCCTGGCCGCGATCACCAACCGGACCAAGAGCCCGCTGACCGCGCTGGCCGATGTGGTGCTGCAAGCCTCGGCGCCGGAGACGCCGCTGACCGGCGGCGCGCTGGCGTCGAAGATCAGCCAGCTGGTGATCGTCGACATGCTGTTCGAGACCATCGCCGACCGTGACCCCGGCGCCCGCGACGCCATCCGCCGCACGGCGCAGAGCGTGACCGATCGTGGCTACTGAGGGGGCCGTGGCTGTCGATCGGCCGGCAACCGTCGTCGATCTCGGCGGCACCAAGATCGCCGCGGCCCGGGTCGCCGGCGCCCGGGTGCTGGAGCGGCGCCAGATGCCGACGCCGCGCGACGGCCGGTTCGAGAGCCTGATCGGGGCCATCGCCGCCCTGGTGGCGGGCTGGGCCGACGGGCCGGTCGGCGTTGCCACCACCGGGCTGGTGCGGGACGGCAGGTTGACCGCCACCAACCCGGGCACGCTGCCGGTGCCGCCGGACTCGCCCCTGGTCGCGGCGCTGCAGCACCGGCTCGGCGTCCCGGTGCGTGGGGTCAACGACGCCCAGGCGGCGGCCTGGG
>NZ_JBYRFX010001019.1:0-8519 GCF_057815775.1 Inquilinus sp. | reverse complement strand
GCGCCGCCGCTCAGCGCATTGGCGCCGGTGTCGCCCGTCAAATGATCGTTCAGGGCGGAGCCGGTCAGGTTTTCGATGCTGCTGAAAGTATCGCCCTCGGCGTCGCCGCCGATCCCGGTGCCTGCGGCGAGGTCGACCGTGACGGCTGCAGCCGAGGTGGAATAGCTCGCCGTGTCCGTGCCGGTGTTGCCGATCAGCGTATCTGCCCCACCGGCGCCGATAAGGGTGTCGTCCCCGCCGAGGCCATCGATGAGGTCCGCCACGGCGGTGCCGGTGATGACATTATTGCCTGCGCTGCCGGTAATAAGCGCCATCGATATCTCCTAAAAGGTTCAGGGCTGACGCCCGATCTTATTGTTCTGAACTAATGGGTTGCGGAATATCAGACGCTGAAGAGGCCTAAGTAGGGCGCTTTAACAAAATTGTCGCCGAGTGCGTTCGCTGATGCTTGATGGGTGGGACTACAGCGGGGCGCCGTCCTGTACTGATCTCATGAAAATTTACGCATAGTCCGCCAGATCTGACTGAAGGTCTTCCTCAATACCGCGCCTCAATCGCCGTACAATTGCATTAAATATTAATCAAATCCACAAATTTTGGATCCGCCAACCGCCCGAACTTGCGGTGGCCATGCACTTTAGCGATCTTTCCGGCTTCCCGACCGGCCGCGCCGGCGCTCGCAAGGGACGGCGGCCGTCAAAGCGCGGAGGGTGTGCAGCAGGGATATTCGATGGGCGGCCTGGCGCCGCTGACAATGGGCACGCAGCCCCTGTGCGAGCATATCATTTTATGCAAAATTGCAACCGCACCGCTGCGGATCGGCCATTTTTGGCCTCGGCCCTCAGCCGTGCTCACGATGACAATGCTGGGGCCGGAACGTTTCAATTCATCTATTCAACGGGAGGTTGATTGTCATGAAATCGGCTCTGGGAATTGCTGTCCTGGCAACCGTGTTGTCGCTCTTTTCCGGCAGCGCAGCGCAGGCGACGCCAAATCACTCGTTTACGATTACCAACAATACGGATTCAACCCTGAAGTTTACTCAGGCGCAGTGGATGTGTGTCGCCGACTATAGCGGCTTCAAGGATATTCCGCCGCATTCGTCCATCACGGTGAGTTGGACCGATTCCAATAACATCGAGACTGGATGCACGGATCGGGAAAAATTTATTGCCTTCTATTTCGGTTCAAGCCATTGGCAGGGATGGCTGGGGATGGTTCACCGCAAAATCAGCGGCGACTGGTACAATGGGCAGTTCTATGCTGCCAAGATCACGACATCGCCGCCCATCCCAAAATACTCCTTTGTCGACGGAGACGAGCCGCCTGAATGGATCAATCCCGTGTGTTCTCATATGAACACTGGATGTTTCGGGCCATTCAGCGAAATGGTCGACGACAATAAAACCGACTACAATTGGCAGAGATTGTACACGACTGAAGGCGGCTGGAATTTTCAGTATAATAACTAGCGGGCGCACGACCAGCCGCGCGCCCGCTGTCTTGCCGATCCCGACGGGAAGGGGCCGATCCGGCGCCGGTCCCTTCCCATGAGCGCCGCCGAGTTCGGCGACGGAGGCGCGCTCCATTCCGACATCGGGGCTGTCCCCCGGTGCATGGCCTGATGCTACAATTCCCCCGCTGGCGTGTCGGGTTTGGGGAGAGCCATGTTTCGCCGATGGATCGGGGGCCTGCTGCTGGCCTCAGCCTTGTCGCTGCCGGGCGCGGCGCATGCGCAGACGGAGCCGGGGAAGGGCATCGTCTGGTTCAACGAGTCCGACCCGGCGATGAATCGGGCGATCCGGACGGCACAGGACACGCTGCCCGTCTTCCGCAAATACCTGGCGCACCCGCCCGCGGATGTGACCTCGATCCAGCTCAAGGCCGGCCTGCGCGAGGGGGATGAGGTCGAGCATGTCTGGCTGGCCGACGTCGCGATCGACGGCGACGGTTTCGCCGGCACGATCGCCAACGACGTCGAGAACCTGTCCGGCTACAAGGCGGGCCAGCGGATCCAGGTCGGGCCGGGCATCGTTTCCGACTGGATGGTGGTGCTCGACAACGGCATCCGCGGCGGCTACTCGATCCAGGTGATCCTGGACCGGGAGCGGCCGGCCGACCCGCACGACCTGATCGGCGACCTGGCCGATCTGCCGTTTCTCGACAAGCTGCCGGTGGGACAGTGACGATGGCGGATCACGACGAGACGGCCGAGCGCCAGGTCGCGCATTTCTGGGTCGGGCATTGCGACAGCGATGCGCGGCTCGGCGCCCTCCTGTCCGAAGCGCGCTTCTGGGCGCTGGAGGATGAAGATCGCGACAACGCCAGCCTGTCGGAGTTCGGCGAGACCCAGCAGATGCGCTGGTACGATCACGACTTCCTCGAGGCGGGGTTCGAGACCAAGGGTTCGACCCTGGCCGAGCGGTTCCGGGCGTATTCCTGGTCCGAGGCCTGGGCGGCGGAGCTGGAGCGGCGGGCCCGGGCGCTGGGCCTGGCGGACCCCAACTGCTTCATCATGCTGGGCGGCTCGCCCGACCGGCCCCGGGACTGGGACCGTTGCACCCCCGGGCCGGTCAGCCGGGATGGGGTCGATCTCCGCTATGCCGGGAAGATCGAGTTCGTGATCTCCTGAGGCTCGGCCGGCGGCTGTCCTTGCGACTCTCTCCAAAAGGCTGATCGCGGGCACATTGCAACGGGATGATCAGACGCGACCGATGCAGGCTAAGAACGGATGAGATGAGAATGTGCCGCGTCTGCCTGCGAGCGCTGGCTGACGGCCGACGCAGACGAACAGATTATTTGCGGCGAGCGTCACGAAATGCGAAATAAAAAGAAGAACCAAAGCCAACGATTAAAATCAACAATCCTACTGAAGACAATGTATCTTTCGTTTCGTAATCCTTGACGTAGTTACGAGAAATATTCATTATCAAAGCCATGGTTATGGCCGTCAAAAGTGGAATTAATCTATACCATTTATATTTTAGCCAGTGCATTGTAAGAAAAAATATATTTTTTCTCATTGTGCAGCCTATCTAAAGTAAAATTAAGAATAGGGTATTCAATTGGCAGAGGTGATGCCTCTTGGCGTGCCCGGCCATTTTGGCCAATGGTCAACTATTGTGACACGCTGTCGAATGGCAGAAAAGGGGCGATCCTTGCCCCCGGGCGGGCTGCATCTGAAAGCGCTGGCCCCCAGCCACACCTGCTGCACCTCGATCCGACAGACAGCGCAGATGCCGCTGCGTTGCGATTCCGGAACAAATCCATACGGAGCTATGTTGAAGCCGGTCCGGAAAATCCATACCTTGGTGACGCAATGCGGCACGAGGGAAGAATATGCGTAAATATCGGCCTTTATTCTTGGCATCGGCGATCGTTTTTCTTGGATCGCCCGGATTCGCGGCATCGAATGCGGATTGCACGAGGGCATTTCAGACGTCGAGTGCCGCAGCCACCTGCCAGGTCGTCGACGTCCTGGTGCTGAGCGATATCCAGCAATGCACGCTGACATTCGAGTGCCAGGGTGGCAAGCGGGGCCAGGTCACGACGCGCCTGTCGAATATCAAGCAGCTCAAGAACTGCAACGGCGAACTCAAAGTCGGCAAGTGTTGATGGGGGCTCACAGGGCCGGACTGAGGGTCTTGCGCGCCACGATATAGGGGCGGTTGTCCTTGCCCCTGGTGGCATGGCGTTCGGTGGCGAGGATGTCGAAGCCGGCGGCCGAGATCAGCCGGTCCAGCTCCGCCGCCCGGAAGATGCCGGCATGGGGCGCCTTGCCGATCGCGCGCATCGCCGGCAGCACCAGCCGGATCAGCGGCGTCATATCCCCTAGGCAGGGTGTCTTGGAGATGAACAGCCCCGCCGGGGCGAGCAGGGCATGGATGTGGCGCAGCGTGCCCGGCAGGTCGCGGACGAGATGCAGGTAGTTGAAGCCCAGGATGGCGTCGAACCGCTCGGTCCCGGGCGCCAGCGCCTCGGCGGTCGCGGTCCGGCAGGCCAGCCCCGGGATCGGGGCGGCGGCATGCTTCCGTTCGGCGATCGCGATCATGCCGGCGGAGACATCCGTCGCGAGATAGCGCTGCACGGCGCCGGCCAGCCGCAGCGCCGTCGTGCCGGTGCCGCAGCCCAGCTCCAGCACCCGGTCGGCGGGGCCCAGCAGGGTGCGGGTCCGCTCCAGCGTGCGCTCGTATCCGGCCGGGTCGGCGATCGCCCCCTTGGCGTAATTCCGTGACGTCCGATCCCAGAAACGGGCATCGCTCGCTGTGCTCATCAGGCCCCCCTCGCCATGCAGCCTGGCATAGGCCGGGAATTCTATGGCAGCTTTCGGGACGGGCTTTTCCGCCGTTCGATGACGGGACGGGAAGCAGACTCGCGAAGAAGGTTGGCCGCGACGATGCTTTCACCCGGTTCTCTAAAGGTAGCATATCGGTACAGCGGCGCGGCTATGGTGATCAACAAGGTCTGGGATGGTGCCACCCATCGCACTTCCCGGTGCATAGACTTGAACGGGGTCGACAATATCAGCCGCTGTATCGGGAGGCGCTTTGCAGTGATAAAATAAAAACATCATGTCCTAAATTCGCTTCTTCTGCGATAAACTCCGCAGCCACTTCATTCATTGAAAATACATTTGGTAAACGACGTATTGCATCGGCGGTGGTGCCTAAAATGCAATCATGACGAGACTCGAACCCAGGATTGTGCCAGATCCCACCCTCTACACTAACAACGATCAAGTCCTTGGCGCCTGCGGCCTGGCAAACTTCAAGAGCGGATTTCGGGGTTAGAAACATCACATGGTTGCCGCCAAGCTCATAGAAGTCCTTCGATGAGCTGTAGAGCTCTCCACGATCACCTTTCATTTCCTGCTCCTACGGCATGTTCTCTGTGTCGTTCAGGCATCGACCTCTTGGACTCTCACGATCTGCCTATCGATCGTTCGGGCTGCCGGCGGACCTTAACGCAGTCGTCGAATGGCCAGCTATGGATCGTAAGCGGCCAACAATCACCCTCGCTCGACCATCAGCGCGCGGTATCGTCCTGCACGGCGATGTCCGTGCACCAGATGATCCCGTCTCCCCAGTATTCGATGCGGGGAGGGAGGGCGTCCGGCCGAAGCATGAACCAATAGGAATTCTTCCAGACGTCCGCGCCGGCCATTCCCCCCAAGGCCAGCCCTTCGCCGTCCCGATAGGCCTTTTCGACGTGCCAGGTCGTCGACTCCCCGGCGATCAGCACGCCGATTTCGCCTTCCCAGGGATCGGTCTCGCTGGGGGCATACGCCAGCTCATACGGACCTTCAGGGCCGGTCATCACGACAGCAAAGGCGGGTGGGGCTTTGACCCTCATGGGCGGAGCTTAGCAGAGCCGGCCCGGATCCGTCACCGCGCCGCCCCGGCGGCCAAAGCGCGGAAGCCGGCGGTGAGGAAGCGGACCAGGTCCGGCATCCGGGCCGGATCGGCGGTGGTCTCGTCCCCGTCCGACAGCCGCTCGACCCGCACATCGGAAATGTGCTTCAGCAGGGCGCCGAGCGCGTAGACATAGCCCCAGACGATCAGGTTGCGGTCGCAGCCGGGCAGGGCCTGTTCCATCGCCGCGATGAAGGTGCGGGCCAGCGGGTCGTAATGCGGCTCGATCACCCGGTCCGCTTCCGGGCCCTGGTCCGAGAGGCGGGCGACCAGGCGGGAGAAGGCGGCGCCGCCCTCGGTCGCCCGCAGCAGGACCGCCGGCTCGACCCAGGCATGGACCAGATCCTCGACCGCGTTCGGATTGGCCGGCGAGCAGTCGACGGCGGCGATGCGCTGCAGCCGTTCGTCGATATAGCCGCGGCGATGCTCGAAGATGGTGCCGAGCAACTCCTCCTTCTTGCCGAAGTAATAGCCGACCAGGGCCAGCGGCACGCCGGCCCGGGCGGCGATGTCGCGCACCGAGACGGCGTGGTAGCCGAGTTCGGCGAACAGCTCCTCGGCGCTGGTCAGGATGTCCTGCCGGCGGTTCGGCGGGGCGGTGTCGCCCGGTGCAATGACCGACCGGCGCCGGGCCCCGCGGGGCGCCGGGGCCTTCATCGGTGACGCCGTCGGGCCGGGCTTGCCGCGGGCCGTCCCCGGTGTCGGGGGCAGGGCCATGTCCAATCCTCTTGAACGTTTGATCGAATGTTTGTACGATCGTACAAGATCGTCTCCGTAAAGTCACTCCCGGTGCTGCCGGCCGCCGTCGCGATTTGCGACGCCGACCCGGTGCATCGGTTCAACGACAACATTGAGGGAGGACGCGGTCATGCAACAAGAGATGCGTACGGGCCGAAGCAGGCTCGAGGAGCTGGCCGCCGGATGGCCGGTGCTGGTGGCGGCCACGCTGGGCTGCGCCATGGGGGCGTCGTCGCTGCCCTTCTACAGCCTCGGCAGCTTCATCGGGCCGCTGCAGCAGGAATTCGGCTGGGCGCGGGGCGACATCACCTCGGCCTTCCTTTACCTGACCCTGACGGTCGCGGTGACCGCGCCGGCACTGGGCTGGCTGATCGACAAGCTGGGGCCGCGCCCGATCGCCCTGGCCGCCATTCCCGGCTTCGCCGCGACGCTGTTCGCCCTCGGCCGCTACGGCGACACGCTCACCGCCTTCTATGTCTGCTTCGGCCTGGCGGCGCTGCTGGGCGGCGGCACCACGCCGATCCTGTACACCAGGGCGGTGAACGGGCGGTTCGACGCGGCGCGGGGCCTGGCGCTCGGCCTGACCCTGGCCGGCATGGGCGTCATGGCGATGGTGCTGCCGCCGCTGCTCGCGACCGTCATCGCCGGCCATGGCTGGCGTGCCGGCTACACGATGCTGGCCGGCTTCGCCCTGGTGCCCTGGCCGTTCGTGCTGTGGTCGCTGGGCGGCAAGGCCGCGCGGGGGACGGTGGTGGAGGAGCCCTGGGGCGTCGATCGCGGTGTCGCCCTGCGCTCCCGCGTGTTCTGGACCATCGCGCTGGGCTTCTGCGCCATCGCCGTGGCCGTGTCGGCGCTGACGGTGCACATGGTGCCGCTGCTGCACGACGCCGGAATGGATCCGATGCAGGCGGCCGGCGTGGCGTCGCTGACCGGGGTCGGCGTGCTGCTCGGCCGGCTCGGCATCGGCTGGCTGATGGACCGGTTCTTCGCGCCGCGCCTCGCCGCCGCGATCTTCAGCCTGACCGCGATCGGCTGCCTGCTCCTGGTCTATGGCGGCCTCGGGCTGGCGCCGGTGGCCGCCTTCCTGATCGGCTTCTCGCTCGGTGCCGAGGTCGATCTGATCTCCTACCTCACCGCCCGCTATTTCGGCATCCGGCGCTACGGTTTCCTCTACGCCACGATCTACGCCTGGTTCGTCGTCGGCGCCGCGATCGGCCCCTATGTGGCCGGCCGGATCTATGACGCGACCGGCAATTACGGTGCCGCGATCTGGGGCGTCGTCGCCTGCCTGGTGGCCGGGGCGCTGGCCGCCCTGTCGCTGCCCGGCTTCGATGCGCTGCGGCCGGCGGCGGCGGACACGATGCCGCACAACCCCGATCCCCAAGGCACCGCCGCGCAGGCTGTGCTCAGATGATAGGAAAGGATGCCCCTATGACCGCCTGTGACCAGACGCATGACCCGAAGCGCCGCAGCTGGGTCGCCTCCGCCAACCGGGACGGGGCCGACTTCCCGATCCAGAACCTGCCCTTCGGCGTGTTCAGCCCGGCCGGCGGCGTGCCGCGCTTCGGCATCGCCATCGGCGACAGCATCCTGGATGTCGGCGCGGCCCGCGATGCCGGGCTGCTGACCGGCGCCGCTGCCGAGGCCGCCGATGCCGCCCGGGGCGGGGCGCTGAACCCACTGTTCGCCCTGCCGGCCGCCACCCGCACGGAACTGCGCCGCCAGGTTTCGGCGCTGCTCGACACGTCGGCCCCGGTGCGGCCTGAGCTGCTGCACGACGCGGCTGCCTGCCGGCTGCTGTTGCCGACCGAGGTGCGGAACTACACCGACTTCTTCGCCGGCATCTATCACGCCCGCGCCGCCGGCGCCCTGATGTCGCCGGACAATCCGCTGTCGCCGAACTACAAATGGGTGCCGATCGCCTATCACGGCCGCGCCTCCTCCGTCCGCGCCAGCGGCGGCGATGTGCGGCGGCCGCAGGGCCAGCGCCCGCCGGCCAGCGGCGGCGACGGCCGGCCGGGCTTTGGCCCGTCCGAGCGGCTGGACATCGAGCTGGAGATGGGCTTCTACATCGGCCCCGGCAACGATCTCGGCGACCCGATCCCGGTGGCCGAGGCCGGCGAGCGCATCGTCGGCTTCTGCCTGCTGAACGACTGGTCGGCGCGCGACATCCAGCGTTGGGAGATGGTCCCGCTGGGACCGTTCCTGAGCAAGAGCTTCAGCACCACCGTCTCGCCCTGGGTGGTGACGTCGGACGCGCTGCGGCCGTTCCGCACGCCGGCCATGGTGCGGCCGGCGGGTGACCCGGCGCCGCTCGACCATCTGCTCGACGGTGCCGACCAGAAATCGGGCGGGCTGGATGTCGAACTG
>NZ_JBYRFX010001018.1:0-7099 GCF_057815775.1 Inquilinus sp. | reverse complement strand
CATCGCCAGCATGACCCAGGCCGCCCATCGCGAGATGTGCCGGATGACGATCGAAAGCCTCGACAATTTCTTCGCCGGCCGGCCCCTGACCAACGCACGCTGACGAACGCGGCGGCCTGCGCTCAGAGACTGTTCGAAAATGCGCTGGCGTGAGTCTGCTGGCGGTGGTTTCGAGAACCGGCGCGCAGCGGACATGGTCGTCCGTGAGCACCGGAAGCGCAGAAACCGCCGTCAGACGGCCGCGCCAGTAGCATTATCAAACAGGCTCTCAGGCCACCGGTACGGTGCCGCCGTCGATCACATGCTCGCTGCCATGGATCGATGCGGCGCGGTCGGAGGCCAGGAAGGCCACCAGCTCCGCCACCTCCTCCGGCCAGGCGGGGCGGCCGATCGGGATGCCGCCCAGCGACGCCATCAGGGCCTGGCGGGCGCCGTCGGTGTCGGTGCCCAGCTTGGCCGCCAGCTCTTCGATCAGCCCGGTGGCGCCATCGGTCTGCACCCAGCCCGGCGACACCCGCACCACGCGCACGCCTTTCGGCCCGACCTCCTTCGACAGCGCCTTGCCGTAGGTGGACAGCGCCGCCTTGGCCGCGGCATAGGCGGTGGTGGCCTCAGGCAGCGGCAGGCGGCTCTGGATCGAACCGACATGGACGATGACGCCCGACCCCTGCGCCAGCATTGCCGGCAGCAGCGCCCGGTCCAGCCGCACCGCGGGCAGCAGGTTCAGGTCGAAGGCGCGCTGCCATTCCCGGTCGTCCAGCACGGCTAAGCCGCCAGCCGGGGCCTTCGACCCGCCGACAACATGGATGGCGATGTCGACGCCGCCCAGCCGGTCGCGCACCGCATCGGCCACGGCGGCGCAGCCTTCGGCGCTGGCCAGGTCCGCCGCCACGAACAGCTCGTCGGCGTCCTCAGGCGCGGTGCGGGCGGCGGCCAGCACCGTGGCCCCGGCCCGGCGCAGCCTTGCCGCCACCGCGGCGCCGATGCCGCGGCTGCCGCCGCTGACCAGGACGCGCCTGCCGGCCAGCTCGCGCGGGCCGGCGGTGAAGGCTGGGCGGGCCGTGGAAGGGGCGGTCATCCCGCGATCTCCAGCGAGGTGATTTTGCCGGCCGCCAGGCCGAAGGCGAAGCGCAGCTCGACCGGGCTGCCGGGGAACTGGCCGGCGACCCGGGCGGTCAGCACGGTCCGGCCATCGGTCTCGGTCACGGCGAGGGGCTCGACCGTGTGCTGGTATTTGCGCTTGGAGTCGATCTTCCAGGCCATGATCGCCTCCAGCCCATGGATGGTGCGGCCCTCGTCGCGGACTTCGGCATCGGCGGCGAAGCAGGCGGCCAGCGCCGCCGTATCATCGGCGTTTTCCGCGGCGATGTAGGTGGCGATCGGTTCGGGCAGCGGCACGGTCATGACGGCTCCTCGGTGGACGGTTGCGGGACGCCAAGGATGGGAATAGGGTTTCGCAATGGCAAGAACGCACGAAAAAGTAAGGTACCCACCCGAAGGTAAGCGCCCGGCCTACACCGCCGGCACGGCGGCCGAGGGCATCGAACAGGCGCTGAAGATGCTGGAGGGGCGGTGGAAGCTGCTGATCCTGTTCCATCTGTTCGGCGGCAAGGTGCTGCGCTTCTCGGAGCTGGAGCGCGCCATCCCCGCCATCTCGCAGAAGATGCTGATCCAGCAGCTGCGGCAGATGGAGGCGGATGGCATGGTGCGCCGGATCGTCCATCACCAGGTGCCGCCCAAGGTCGAATACGGGCTGACCGAGTGGGGCCAGGCGCTGTGCCCAGCCCTGGACGCGATCCTGACCTGGGCGGAGCTGCGGCCGGACGCCGCGGCGGCTGACCCGGCGGCGGGCTGAGGCGAACGGCGTTCCGGGGACATCGCGACCGAGGAGCGAGCGACAGCATGGACACCGATCCGATGACCGGGGGGCCCCTGACGGGGGTGAAGGCCTGCGTCTTCGATGCCTATGGCACCCTGTTCGACCTGGTCTCCGCCGCCCGGCGCTGCGCCGATGTGCTGGGCGATCGGGTCGGCCCGCTGGCCGCGTTGTGGCGCGAGAAGCAGCTCAGCTATTCCTGGCTGCGGGCGGTGCAGGGACGCCACGCCGATTTCTGGCAGGACACCGGCGACGCGCTCGATTTCGCGCTGGAGACGCAGGGCATCCACGAACCCGGCCTGCGCGACCGGCTGATGGATTTGTACCTGACGCTCGAACCGTTCCCGGAGGTGCCGGCGGTGCTGCGCCGACTGCGCGCTGCCGGGCTGAAGACCGCGATCCTGTCCAACGGCACGCCGGCGATGCTGGAGGCGCTGGTCGCCGGCGCCGGGCTGCAGGACCAGTTCGACGCGGTGTTGTCGGTGGAGCAGGTCGGTGTCTACAAGCCGCATCCCAGCGTCTACCAGCTGGCGCTCGACACGCTCGGCCTGCCGGCCGGGGCGATCGCCTTCCAGTCGTCCAACGCCTGGGACGCCTTCGCCGCCTCGGCCTTCGGCCTGCGCGTGGTGTGGTGCAACCGCTACAGCCAGCGGCCGGAACGCCTGCCGGGCGCACCGGACCGGCAGGTGACGTCGCTGGCCGAGCTGCCGGCGCTGGTCGGGGCTTAGACCCGGGCTAGTCGGGCGCTTCTTCAGCGACGAGACGGTCGAGGTTCTCGTTCAGCCGCCGCATCAGGCTCAGCAGGGTTTCGACCTCGGCGTCGCTGAACCCGGCCAGCACGTCCCGGCTGCCCGCCGCCAGGGCCTCGCGCGCCGCTGGAAGCTTCGCCAATGCGGCCTCGGTCAGAGAGAACAGGCTGATGCGTCCGTCCTTCGGATCGGGCGTGCGCCGGACCAGCTTGTCCCGCTCCATGCGCGCCAGCATCTGCGCCATCGAGGGCTGCTCGATCTTCGCGAACTGCGTCAGCTGCTTCTGGGACAGCGCCTCGCCATTCCGTAGGAGATACAGCACCGGCAGCTGGCCGATGCTGAAGCCGAGCGGCTTCACCCGGCGCTCGCCGAGGCGGGCGAAGGCGCGCGATGCCATGTTGATGAGCGGCGCGGGGTTCGCGGACAGGGTCCAGTCGGGCACTTGCATTGGGGCCTATGTTTATTTATATAGGATCCTATATATCACTGCATGAAGACCCTGTCCATGATCCAACCCCTCCGCATCGCCATTGTCGGCGCCGGCCCCGGCGGCCTGACCCTGGCGCGGATCCTTCATCTGGCCGGCATCCGGGCGACGGTGTTCGAACGCGAGCCACATGCCCTGTCCCGGCCGCAGGGCGGCACGCTCGACCTCCATGTCGACTCCGGCCAGCTGGCGCTGCAGCGTGCCGGGCTGGAGGCCGAATTCCGCCAGATCGCCCGCTACGAGGACCAGGGCAGCCGCCTCTACGACAGCACCGGCAGGCTGGTGCTGGCCGACGACGATGCCACCGGAGGCGACCGCCCGGAGGTCGACCGCACAGCACTTCGCCAGATCTTGCTGGACGCCGTCCCGGCCGATGCCATCCGCTGGGGCCACGAGCTGCGCGAGGTGCGGCCGCGGGACGATGGCGCCTATGATCTCGTCTTCGAGGGCAGGACTGTGGGGCCGTTCGATCTGGTCGTCGGGGCCGACGGCACCTGGTCGAAGGTGCGGCGCCTGGTCTCGCGCTATCAGCCGCAATACACCGGCCTGACCTTCATCGAATTCGGCATCGACGATGCCGATGCCAGCCACCCCGGGCTTTCGGCGCTGGTCGGGCGCGGCAAGGCCGGTATCGAAGGCAATGACGGCCGCTGCATGATCATCCAGCGCAACGGCAACGCCCATCTGCGCGGCTATGCGATCTTCCGCGTTCCCACGGATTGGCCGGCGAAGCGGTTCGACTTCTCGTCACCGGCCGCCCTGCGCGCCGGGCTTGCCGCGGAATTCGGCGGCTGGGCGCCGGAGCTGGTCGATCTCATCCGCGCCAGCAACGACGCCATCGTCGCGCGCCCGATCCATGCGCTGCCGGTCGGGCATCACTGGCCGAACCGGATCGGCATCACCCTGCTCGGCGACGCCGCCCATGTCATGTCGCCCTTCGGCGGCGAGGGCGTGAACGCCGCCATGTTCGACGCGGCGGAACTCGCCCGCCATCTCACCGAGACCGGCGACTGGACGGAGGCCGTCAGGACCTATGAGGCGGAGATGTTCGCCCGGGTCGTCGAGCCGGCGACCCACGCCGCCGAGGCCGCCGCGACCGAGCTGTCGCATGTCAGCCTGGAGCTGAGCCTGGAGCATGCCAGGGGGCATATGCTCGCTCGCGGCGAGGACGCCGCGACCGCTCACCCGCCGCAATCGGCGGCGTAGCTGGTCTGTTCGTCGCTGGCGGCCTGCTGCTGTTCCTGGATGTCGGCATCGCGCAGCTGCAGCTCGGTCTGGCAGGTCTTGTACAGCGCACCCAGCTTGGCATAGGCGTCGGCCAGATCCTTGTGGGCGGCGCATTTCTCCGGCTGCGGCGCCCCCATCTTCGCCAGCCAGGCCGATTGCAGGGCCGGAATCCGGCCGGTCTGCGTCTGGAAATCCTCGGTGCAGCCGGCGAAGGCCGGCAGGGCCAGCAGCGGCGTCAGGAGGACGGCAAGCACGAATGATTTCACGGAAGGGCTCCCCATGGCTCTTTCGGAAGCCCACGCCGGACATGCTGCGTGAGCCCCGAAAAAACGTCCGGGCCCCGGGTTCGTTCCGGGAAGGCCGGCGGCCTGGCCGGTCGCGCACATGAAAAGGGCCCGGAAGCGTACTCCCGGGCCCGGTCGCGGCAGTGACGCCGGATCTTAGATGTGGATCGCCCGGCCGTCGACGGCGAGGGCGGCTTCCTTGACCACCTCGTTCAGGGTCGGGTGGGCGTGGCAGGTGCGGGCGATGTCCTCGGCCGAGGCGCCGAACTCCATCGCCAGCACGCATTCGGCGATGATGGTGCCGGCCTCGGCGCCGATGATGTGCACGCCCAGCACCCGGTCGGTCTTGGCGTCGGCCAGGATCTTGACGAAACCGTCGGTGGCGTTCATCGCCCGCGCCCGGCCATTGGCCAGGAACGGGAATTTGCCGGTCTTGTAGGCGATTCCCGCCTGCTTCAGCTCTTCCTCGCTGCGGCCGACCGAGGCGACCTCGGGCCAGGTGTAGACCACGCCCGGAATGGCGTCGTAATTCACATGGCCGGCCTGGCCGGCCAGGATCTCGGCCACCGCCACGCCTTCATCCTCGGCCTTGTGCGCCAGCATCGGCCCGGCGATGACGTCGCCGATGGCGTAGATGCCGTCGACATTGGTGCGGAAGTGCTTGTCGGTCTTGACCCGGCCGCGCTCGTCCAGCTCGACGCCGGCCGCGTCCAGGCCCAGCCCTTCGGTGTAGGGCCGGCGGCCGATCGACAGCAGCACGTAATCCGCCTCGATGGTCTCGGCATCGCCGCCCTTGGCGGGTTCCACCGTCAGGGTCACGCCGGTGTCGGTCTTCTGGGCAGCGGTGACCTTCGAGCTCAGCTTGAACGCCATGCCCTGCTTGGCCAGGATGCGCTGCATCTGCTTCGACACCTCGCCGTCATTGGTCGGCAGGATGCGGTCGAGGAATTCCACCACCGTGACCTTGGCGCCGAGGCGAGACCAGACCGAGCCGAGCTCGAGCCCGATGACGCCGCCGCCGATCACCACCAGATGCTTCGGCACCTCCGGCAGCGACAGCGCGCCGGTCGAGGTGACGATCCGCCCCTCATCGACCTCGACGCCCTTCAGCGGGGTCGAATCGGAGCCGGTGGCGATGATGAAGTTCTTGGCGGCGTAGGCCTGGCCCTCGATCTCGATCCGGTCCTTGGCGGTGAAGCGGGCGGTGCCCTTCAGCCGGTCGATCTTGTTTTTCTTGAACAGGAAGTCGACGCCGTCGACGTTCGACTTCACCACCTTGGTCTTGTGGCCCATCATCCCGGCCAGGTCGAGTTCGACGCCCGCCACCTTGATGCCGAAGGCGGCCAGGGCGTGGCCGGCCTCCTCGAACTTCTCCGAGGCGTGCAGCAGCGCCTTGGACGGGATGCAGCCGATGTTCAGGCAGGTGCCGCCGAGGGTCGGCATCTTCTCGACGCAGGCGGTCTTGAGTCCCAGCTGGGCGGCGCGGATGGCGGCGACATAGCCGCCGGGACCGGAACCGATCACGATCACGTCATAGGAGGCAACGGGGTCAGTCATCGCTCGCTCTCAGCCTGGCGGAAAGGGTGGCCGCACCCTGCATGAGCCGGGCCGCCGCCGCAACTGCGTCGATCGGAGTTCTGCCATCCCCGGATGATATGCGGGCCTATGGTCTGCTGCCCCGGCTGCCGGGTCCGACCGGGCAGCCCCAACACCCGGAAAGGGCTGCTGAAACAGCCCGCTACTACCCATCGCTTCCAGCGCTTTCCTAGGGTTGCGGCAACACAGGGAAACGCGGGGTCTGGGATGGGATATCGTGGAGGGGCCGCCGGTCTCGCAATGGCGGCGGTGCTGGTTCTGGCGGGTGCGGCCCGGGCGCAGATGACGCTGCCGGACCTGCCGAAGCCGACCGGGGCCGAGCTGTTCAAGCAGCAATGCCAGACCTGCCACACGCTGAACCCGTCCGACCCGCCGCGCCAGGGGCCGCTGCTGCTGGGCGTCTATGGCCGCAAGCCGGGCAGCGTCGCCGGCTTCCACTACTCGCCGAACTTCGCCAAGGCGGATTTCACCTGGGACGCCGCGCATCTCGATGCCTGGCTGACCGACCCCCAGGCCCTGATCCCCGGCGGAATCATGCCCTACCGGCAGAAGGACCCCGCTGTCCGCCAGGCCATCATCGCCTTCCTGAAAGATCAGAAATGACCGCGAAACCCGTCCATTCCATGATCCGGGTGCTCGACGAAGCCCGCTCGGCCGATTTCTACCGCCGCGCCTTCGGGCTGCAGCCGGCGGGCCGCTTCGCCTTCGACGATTTCACCCTGGTCTATCTCCGCAACGCCGCCTCGCCCTTCGAGGTCGAGCTGACGATCAACCATGGCCGGACCGAACCCTATGCGCTGGGCGACGGCTACGGCCATCTCGCGGTCACGGTCGGTGACCTAGATGCCGAGCATGAGCGGATGGCGGGCGAGGGGCTGCA